>CAJQLI010000369.1 GCA_905479125.1 uncultured Alphaproteobacteria bacterium
TTGCTCAACAACACCGTTGACCGCGATACGGTTCTGACCAAAGACGGCGGCGGGTCGTTTTCGATCGGTGCAATTAGCCTTGCGACAACGAATGTCGTTTCCGGCAGTTTTGACCTGCTTTTTACCGGCACAAAATCCGATAATTCGACAGTCGATCAGACATTTTCCATCGACAATACGACATATGCCCTGGAAACCTTTCTGTTTTCATCCGCTTTCACAGATATCGTGTCCCTGCGATGGACACAGGGAAGTCCGTCGCATCAATTTGACAACCTTGTCCTGGATGAGGCGGTAAGTGCCGTGCCGGCTCCGGCCGGGTTTTTATTATTCATGACCGGTCTGATGGGGCTCGGAATCATGGCCCGGCGTTCAAGAAAGCCCTCCGCCGCCTAAAGCCTATTTCGAATGGTGCGCTGTGCAGCCGATGGTCGAGCTTTAATCTAAACCAGTCTCAAATGTGTTGGGGGACCCGACTCTCGGTCTTGTTCTGATGGTTTGCCACGCTCAGGCATTGGTTTCGCCTTCAATATCGACTTGGCATCATTTTCGACAACCTGTAACAGATGGCCATAGGCCACGGTCTGTTGTGAGAGACTGGTCCAGTCGAAGATACCGGCGATTTCCTCCGCGGGGACGCCACATTTTCGAAAAAGCAGCCATTCGATAAAGCGCGTCGTGGCGACGATATCGTCGCGCACCCGTTCGGGTTCCTGCGGGTTGAGTTCTGGCGTGTCGCCCTCGTAGAGGAGTCTCGTGGGATCGGGCATGTAGTCGAGCAGATCGCGTTGCATCTCGATTTGTAGCTGAGCTGCGGCGGCGTAGTCGTTCTCCAGGCATTTCGTCGTCGTTTCCTCCAGTCGTGCCAATGCAGCAACAGCTTCTGTCGCCCACCGTTGCCCACGGTCGGTAAGCTCTGTCCGTCGTCGTTCCAGAGCTATTGAAAGTGCCAGGGCGTAATCGGGTGTTCGGTCGCTGGTGTTTCCCGTTTCATCCATCATGCATGACCCGCAGGGCCGCTTTGCCAGTTGGCATTGGTAATCGCGCCGAGTGCTGTGTGTAGCAGATCTTCCGCGATCTGGGCTGCCTGGGCCGGTGCCGTATGGATCATGCCTGTCCTGATCGCGAGGGTCATGGCGATGGCCTGCAGCAGGTCGCCATTATTTACATCGCCTGCCAGCGAAACATCGTCTTCGATTGTCTGGAGAAATGAGGTCACAAGCTGGGACACCCGCACCGCATCCATCGTTTCTGTATGCAAGGGGAATTCGATCTGAATAACATCTCCGGTTGCGGACGTGACGGTGTAGGGAAGCTTTTTCATGGAGTCTCGCATTGCAGCACAGGCGCAAGTAATTTGCGCTATCGAGTTGTATACGCACCGAATCTGATTTTTGGATCAGGATAATCCGGCGGTTCTCCGGTGTGGTTACAATCCGACTGGTGCCAGGGTGCGCATACCGCCACCGCCCGGCAGGTTCGGCACACCCGGCTGCCCCGGCAGGGCATCCTGCAGTGACAGTTCACCCTTGCGTTCGTAGGGCACAGACTGGTTGATCCCGAGGCGCCCGACATAAGCCGTCCCGTGCAGGCGGTAGGTGATCTTGTCGGTTTTGCCGAGGAACATCAGCTGGCGAAAGATGCTCAGAATATTGGTATTCCCGGTGACCGGTACGGTCGCATAGCCCAGCCGCGGGACGGTGACGGTCGCGTTGCTCAGGCCGTCGGCGAAGGGCTGGCCGTTAACCTCGAGCTTGAAGGTCAGTCCGGTCAGCGGCAGTTCAAAGTTGTTCGGATTTCCAATCCGGATCTCGATCAGCAGTTCCTGGTTCAGTAGCCCGCCATTGCCGAGGCGCAGGTTCGACAACTGTATCGACGGCGGTTTTGCGTCTTCGACCGATGCACAACCGATCAGCAGAAAGAAAAAGCCGAGAACGAGGATACGCTTCACTGGGGAACTCCTGAATCGGGAATGTGGTCGGACTATCGCAGGATAGCGGAATTTCGACCTTGCCAGCACTTTTCATTGCGGTAAGAGTCAAAGAAAGGCGTCCGGTAGTTTTCACGCGTACAAGGTAGGTAGATCATGAAAAAATTACTCGTCATCATCGGGGCACTTGTCGCCCTCGTAATCGTGGCGTTACTCATCGCGCCAATGGTCATCCCGGTGGATACCTACAAGAAAGAACTCCTGGCGCAGGTAGAGAAAGCAACGGGGCGCGAAGCACGGATCGAAGGGGATTTCGGGATTTCGCTTTTCCCGACGGTCAAATTTACCGCGGGCAAATTTTCCCTTGCCAACGTCAAGGGCGGCAAGGCCGCCACAATGGTGAGCCTCGAACAGCTTAACGTTCAGGTCGCGGTACTGCCGCTATTGGGTGGCAATGTGGTGATCGACTCGTTCGTTCTCGATAAACCGGTGATCAACCTGGAAGTCGACCGACAGGGTCGCCCGAACTGGGTGTTCACCCCGGCGTCGGGTGCCGGCGCGGCGAAGACGTCATTGAATACAAAAGGTGTGGCGAATACGAAAGACGCGGCACCGGCCAAGGCAGAAGGCGCTTCCGGCGGGCTCGGGCTTTCGGGGCTGCAGCTTGGCGATGTCCGTCTGGTGGATGGCAGGATCGCCTATTCTGACGCGAAGGGCGGCGTTTCCCAGACAGTCGATGCGATCAATATGAGCGTCTCGCTGCCGTCGATGACGAGCCCGATGGCGGCCAAAGGCTCATTGGTCTGGAACAAAGAGAAGATCGATCTTGTGCTCGGCATCGATAACCCAAACGCCTTTCTTGCGGGGACGCAGACGGGTCTGAACGCTGCGGTGGCGGCATCGACGATCAAGTTCGATTTCAAGGGAAAGGCGTCCAGCAAGCCGCAGATGAAAGCATCGGGGACGATTGATCTCGATGTCCCGTCGGTGCGTGAACTCGCAGCCTGGGTCGGACAACCGATGACGGCACCGGGGACAGGATTCGGGCCGCTCAAAATCAATGGTCAGGTTGGTGTCGATGGCCGGAAATACAGTTTTACCAAGGCAAGGCTTTCGCTCGATGCAATCCAGGCGACCGGCGAGTTCCGGTTCGATGGTAGCGGTAAGGTCCCCTATATCAACGCCGGGCTCGGTACCGGGATGCTTGATCTGAACCCTTATCTGCCACCCGAAAAAAAGGCCGGCAGTGCAGCTTCCGCGCCCCAGGCTCCCGCGGGGACTGGTGGCAATGCGGCACCGCCTGCCTCTCAGGGCTGGAGCACGGACCCGATCGATCTGACCGGGCTTCGCGCGGTGAATGCGGATATCGCGCTGAATGTCGCGGGACTGATGATGCGCAAGATCAAGGTCGGTAAATCCGGGGTGAACGTCGCCCTTAAAGGCGGTCGGTTGACCACGAAGTTGACCGAAATGGCACTGTATGGCGGCAACGGCACGGCGACCATTACGGCTGACGGTGCTGCGGCTGTCCCGGCGGTCACCGCAAAGCTCGACCTGTCGGGTCTGCAGGCCAACCCCGCGCTGAAGGATGCGATCGACATGGACCGCATTGAAGGTACGCTGAACGCAAACATGAACGTTGCCATGCGGGGCGCAAGCCAGCGGGCGATGATTTCAGCTCTGGGCGGTAACGGCAAAATCCTGTTCGCCGATGGCGCCATTCGCGGCATCAATATCGCCGCCATGGTGCGCAATGCGGCCAGCGCGTTCCTCGATTCGTCCGCGCGCGAAAACCAGAAGACCGACTTCGCCGAATTGTCCGGTACCTTCAATATCGTCCGCGGTGTTCTAACCAATAACGACCTGGCGTTGTTGTCTCCATTGCTGCGTGTCGGCGGCAAGGGGACGGTTAATCTGCCGAACCGTACTGTCAATTACCGCATAGAGCCCAAGGTCGTGGCATCGACACAGGGGCAGGGCGGAAATACCGATACGTCCGGCATAAAGGTGCCGGTGCTCGTATCGGGCCCATGGGACAATCTCAGCTACAAGCCCGATCTTGCCGGGATGATTGATGGCATTGCCAAGGATCCGAAGAAGGCCCTCGAAGGGCTGAAAAACCTGATCCCGGGGCAGGGCGGTTCCGGTGGGGGCAGTGCCCTGCCGAAACCGGAGGATGCGCTCAAAAAGCTGTTCGGCCGGTAAACGGGTCTTGACGGGAGCGTTTAGCCCCGTCCGTCGCGGGCCATGCGTTTCCATTTCTCGCCGACAAGGCATGCCACCTTTGCCACTGTCAGCTGGCTACGCAGGGCATCGCCATACCGGCTGAACTGGCGCGGGTTTAGTGCCTGGCTGCCCGGGAGAGCGCCTGAATTCGCCTCCGGGCGGACACCGCTGCTGCTGATCGCGGCCAGAAGGCTTTTAGGTGCTGTTGAGTAGGAACGTCCGCGACGGGGTGAGCCGGCGACATGCACACCGATGACCTCTCCCCTGGCATTGACCCAGGGCCCGCCGCTGATCCCGCTGAGGTCCGTACCGATATCGGGGATACGTCTCACCTGGGTCCACGCTACGACTGGTTCGTCTGTATTGTATCGGCCGCGGGCGAGCATTCGGCCACGTCCAAGGACCCGGGCATGGACATCGCCAGGATTGCCCTTGGGGAAACCGAAGGAATAGCCGTCTTCGCCGATGCGAATCTGTGGTTGGATAATGGGCATCGCGGGTGTACCGCCGCCTGTCCACAGCACGCTGATATCGGAGTTTCCCTCTTGTTTGACCCGGCGTACGCGCACCAGGCGCCCGTTTGTTTTTTGCAGCCCGACGATATCGCAGCCGTCGGTGACATGGCGGGCGGTTATCCAAACGCCTGACTGGTTGACTGAAAAAGCGGTCCCCGATGACGGGCCCTGTTTGTCGCCGACCTCGACAATAAAGCGCGGGTCAGCAAAGGATTCCGGCGGGAGGACCCGGCCTGATCCGCGGGGCGTTTCCGGGGACGGTGCACGGGCTACCGGTGGCGCGAATTGCCGTGGGTCGGGCCGGCGTTCGCCGCTGCCATCACCACCGCTCATGATGCGCCCGCCGATCGCAAGGACCACGATAAATCCGAGCGCGATGATATCGCGAAGTTTCATCCCTGTGTGTCCGGCCTTTGTCCCGTGCCTTCTTTAGCCTGCCACCGCGGCAGCATTGATAAAGGAAATAGCAAGTTTGATGCTGACCACCAGAATGGCCGCGCCCATTTCCCCGTTCTCGATCCGGGTCGGCAGATCCTTGAGCAGAGCATCCCCGATCCGGTAGGCCAGAATCTGGATCAGGAGGGTGACGATTCCCCAAATCACGATATCCCAGACATTGACGCTGGTGGCCATGCAGATGGCCAGCGGAATGGCGAGCCCGATGATGGCGCCGGAAATGGACAGGGCAGCGGCGGTATTGCCATTCCGGATCAGGCGGAGCTCATGATAGGGCGTCACGAAATGGTAGATGGTGACACCGATGAGGAGCATCCCCAATGTGACGGCGAAATGCAGCAGCAGTACCGGGAAACCGGCGAGAAAGCTTTGGATAACGGGGTCCATGGCACGATCCGGATTGTCATTTTTGATGACGCGACCTTATCGCCAATCGCACCGATACCCAAGTGCCGTGCCGGATGGGGCCGTTAATCCGGTACTTCAATTTCTGGCTCGTTTGGCATAGCCTGCGCCTGCCCGGGCCGGGCAACTCACAGGAGACTTTTCTTTGGCGCGTTACCTTGTCACCGGCGGCTGCGGTTTTATCGGCTCACACCTTGTCGACGCCCTTGTTGCGGCCGGACACGACATGCGTATTCTCGACGACCTATCCACCGGCAAGCGCGAAAACGTGCCGGATATTAATGATGTTGTTATCGGTGATGTGTCGAATCCGGATGTCGTTGCAAAAGCGATGTCGGGCATGGATGGGTGTTTTCACCTGGCTGCAATTGCTTCCGTCCAGCGGTCGAATGAGGAATGGGCGCTGACCCATCGCGTTAACCTGACGGGGGCGGTAAACGTGTTCGATGCGGCACGGAATGCGAATCCGGCGGGCCCGGTTCCCGTGGTCTATGCTTCGTCTGCTGCCGTTTATGGTGATAATCCGGCCGTTCCCTTGGTCGAAGATGCAGAGAAACGCCCGCTGACCGCCTATGGCGCGGACAAGCTTGGGTGCGAACAGCACGCGCGCGTTGCCGGAAATGTTCACGATGTGCCGACAACAGGCTTCCGGTTTTTCAATATTTACGGCCCGCGCCAGGACCCGGGTTCGCCCTATTCGGGTGTGATCTCGATTTTTGCCGATCGCCTTGCGTCGGGTAAATCCGCGACAATTTTCGGTGATGGCGGGCAGTTGCGCGATTTTGTCTATGTCGGGGATTGTGTGCGGTTCATCATTGCGGGAATGGACCGGGCGACAACCGGTGCGGATGTCTTCAACGTCTGTACCGGCGCGCCATCGTCATTGCATGACCTGGTCGCGGCTTTGTCGGCGGCCGGTGGGCGTGACCTTGATGTTGAGACCGGTCCTGCCCGGGTCGGTGATATCCGTGAATCCTATGGTGATGCATCCCGAGCGACGGCTGAATTCGGCATCCGTGCCGAAACACCGTTGCGGGACGGGTTGGCCGAAACCCTCGCGTCTCTTCGCGGATGAGTACGGCAGACGCCGTCCAGGATATCAGTGACTGGTTGATCGGACAGGGGCTAGATGACGGCGGATACGACGATCTGCTCGACGGGTTTTGTGAAAGGCTGAATGCCGGGGGAATCCCGGTTCAGCGCTCGATGATGGCCATGCGGACCCTGCACCCGACGATCGATGCGCGCGGTTTTGTCTGGCGGCGTAACGCCGAGGTCGAGGTCGACAATTTTACCACCGAGCGCGGGCCGACACAGGATTTCCTGGACAGCCCGCTGGCCTATCTGCTGCAGAACAGGGATATCCGGGAGGTTCGCCGCCCGCTTACCGGGCCGAACGCGACCCTCGATTTTCCGGTGCTGACCGATTTGAAGGATCAGGGTGTCACCGATTACATGATCATGAAGGTGCCGTTCAAGGTTGCATCTCTCGAAGGCTTTGAATCGGGGATGCTGATCTCCTGGGCGAGCGACGCACCGGACGGTTTTACGACCGCCTGCGTGACGGCGCTCCGCCGCCTCGCGCCCCGCTTAGCTCTTGTGATGAGCAACCGGTTACTGCGCGAGGTGACGATCAACGTGCTCGATACCTATGTCGGCCATCAGGCGGGTGAGCGTATACTGAGCGGAGAGATCAGCCGGGGCTCGCTGCATCAGATTGACGCCGCCATCCTGATGATGGATTTCCGGGGCTTTACTGCCCTTTCCGACAGGACTGACGGCGCACACATGGCAGCCCTGCTGAACGAATATTTCGAACGCATCGTGCCCCCGGTGCTCGACCGTGGCGGCGAGATTTTAAAATTCATGGGTGACGGTGTTCTCGCGACCTTCAGCCTGAAAGACCTGCAGGATGAAATGGTCTGCAAGACTGCGCTTGATGCTGCGATTGAAGCGCTTAACAACGTTCACGATTGGAATACCGAACGTGTCGCCGGGGCGGCACCGGTAATGAAACTGGACGTCGCTGTTCATCTTGGGCGCGTGCAGTTCGGAAATGTCGGTGCCGGTAACCGCCTTGATTTCACAGTGATCGGGGCTGCTGTCAACGAGGCGAGCCGTATTGAAGCACTGAGCGATGAGTTAAGCCACCACCTTTTGATATCCGAATCCTTTGCAGCCGCCGCCACTAATTGTACCGGTCGGCTGGTTTCGGTCGGGCGCCATCGTCTGCGCGGTGTCAGCCGCGATCAGGAATTGTTCACCGTTGATTACTGAGGTTTAGCCAATGACGATAACTGTACGTCAGCTGGTCGCCACCGACCGGGGTGCGTGGATGCCGCTATGGCAGGAATATCTCGCGTTCTATAAAACCGACCTGGCGCCGGAAATCACGGATGTCACGTGGACGCGCTTTCTGGACCCGGCAGAAGGCATGCATTGCCTTGTCGCAGAAAACGATGTCGGCGAGATGATCGGCATCGTGCACTATCTGTATCACCGGGTGACCTGGGCGGTTGCCGACCGCTGCTATCTGGAAGATCTTTTCGTTGCCGAAGCCGCCCGTGGTACCGGGGCCGGGCGGGCATTGATCGAAGCTGTCTACGCCGCTGCCGACGCCCGGGGTGCTGATCAGGTCTACTGGATGACCCAGGATTCCAATGCTGACGGCCGCCGGCTCTATGACCGGGTTGGACGTGTGACCCCGTTTATCAAGTATCAGCGATAGCGGCAGCTCAAAGGCCCTTCATCGCCCGCAATTCGCGCAGCACCGGCATGTCGTCGAGATCCTGATCGGAGAGCCGGTCCCATTCGATCGCCTCGGGTGGCGGTGGCGGGTTTTCTATCCGAATGGTCTGTGTCGGCGTTGCGATGACCGTCAGTGGCAGATCGTTGCTCTCGATCGGGAACGCGCCGACCACCTGCACGTCGTTCACCGTTGTTGCCACCGGGACGGCATCGTGGCCAAGCTCGCGCAGGATCGCGAACTCGATATCGCTGTATCCGGCACCCTTGCCTGCACGGCGTCCGGTATCGGTAACTGCAACACAGCCGGTAACGATGGCATCCATCTGCGGCAGATCCTTCAGCGCTACCGATTCCGCCCAGTCGGCACAGCGTGACATCTGGGATGCGCTATTTATCGCGTCGAACGGAATTTTCGCCGGATCAAGCTTCAGAAATCCGGCCTTCAGCTTCGGCGTCGGTACATAAACAGTGATGCCGCGCCGTAGCGCTTCGGCGCGCACGTATTTCTGTGGTGAATCCGGGTTTACCTTGATCTGTTTTGCATCGCGCCATTCGGGTTCTTCAAACAGGCGAAGCGCCGCGTCCTTTGCGCCTTTGAAGTTGGGGATGCGTCCATGCGGCGGGAACGGAAACGCTGAAAGCTTTTCGGCCTTCAGCGTATCCCAGACCGCCTGGCGGGCGGATTGCTTGGATGGGTAATTGATGGTCATGCGTGTGATGATAGTCGGGACGACAGATTACGTAAAATTGATGATGGAAGTATGGGAGATGACCCTAAGCTGACACGCTGTCGATTTAACGGTGCTATAAGAGAATATCGCTATGCAGGAAAAAACGTTGCTGCGTGTCGGGATTATCGGGGCGATCATCGCTGCGATCTGCTGTTTTACGCCGGCACTGGTTATTCTGATGGGTGTTATCGGCCTGTCGTCGGTTGTCGGCATGCTGGATATTGTTCTGCTGCCGGCCCTGGCCGTTTTCCTCACCATTACGGGATACGCATTTTGGAAACGACCCAGACCGAGCTAGCCCAATCGGGTATCGAACTTCAATCGGTGATCACGTGTCCGGATTGCGGGCATGTCGAGACCGAGACCATGCCGACAGATGCCTGCCAGTGGTTCTATGACTGCAAGGGATGTGCGGCGGTCCTTAAACCACTGCCCGGCGATTGCTGTGTGTTCTGTTCCTACGGGACGGTTGCGTGCCCGCCCATCCAGACCGGGGACGACTGTTGCGCGTGAGGGACGGAAGATTATTAGACCGCCATCTCCTGTAGCTGTGCTTCCCAATCTCCGCGGCTGAAATTCAAAATTCGTAACGGCTCGGCTGGGCCCCAGGTCAGTTCCAGTGCGACATTCGGCGGGGCGACCGACAGGTGATAGGTCTCCTGCCAGTGCGGGTTGTTCGGAATATCGGACGGCAGGATCATCTTGTCCGCCGCCGCTTCCGGAAGGTCGGGCCCGGTGAAGCTGATATGGAACGGCATACCCTCCGGCGTTTCTGCCGTCGCGCGCCAGGTTGAATTACCACTGTCATCTTCCGATTTTCTGCCTTCTCGGGCCAGCACCGCCAGTGCTGCCGCAGAAAGGTTGAGCAGATCGGGGGCGGTGTCGGTCGGGTAGACGTCGGCGTCTATGGCCCTGTGTCCGCGCTGTTCCGCACGCTCCGATGAAGGATGTGTGTCGGGTCCCTTCGGTGTCTTGTAGCCTTCCTGCTTCCGGATTTTCATATAGTCACGGAACATGCCGCGCCGTTCGGTGTCGCCGTTTTCTTTCCATATATACGGGCAGACATCGATGCAGATATGGCAATAGGATTCGCGGAAACGCGAAATCGGGTAGCATTTCTCAATGTCGGTGAGCCAGCGTTTCACCCCGTCGGTGACGATATGATCATCAGGGATGGCGTCGCCGGGGCAGTTGTTGCGGCAGAGATTACAGGTTGAGCAGTAATCCTGGATGCCGAAACTGCGCGGTGCGTCATAAGCGACCGGCAGGTCGGTCGTGATAAAGCCCGGGCGGAAATTGGCGCCGAGTTCGGGGTGTATCAGGCTGCCATGGCGGCCCAGTTCACCAAACCCGACTTCCTGAAATACCGGGATCGCCTGAATTTGGAACGAGCCATTATGGTGGGCGAGGGCGGGATATCCGAGTTCCTCGCGGATATATTTTGCAAGATCGGTGGCGATATCGGCACATTTTGCATAGGCCGTCATTGCTTCGAGATCGACCTCGTCGGGGCCTTCAAGCGATTTTGCATAATCTTCGTAGACGATCACTGCGATCACATTGCTGTGGGGCAGGTCGACGCCAAGCTCGATGAACTCCGGCTTCAGCGCCGTCATGCCGGTATCGGATGCGCCGAGCTCGGCGGCTTTTTTCTTGATGAGCTCGTTCAGTTCCTGCGGGTCGGTGATTGTGGATTTTTCGGGGGAGACCGGGCCGTCCCGCATTGGAGTCAGGCTGTCCCAGTGCGCCATCATGGCATCTCGGGCGGGGAACTTTCGCTGCCAGAGCGGCACGTCGTCCATGTTGCGGTCTCGAAGCGAGGCACAGAGTAGCGCATCCTGCATACCCTGTTCGCGAATCCAGCTTTTTCCGATCATCCCGAATCTCCTGATCCGATTGCGTCAGGCCAAGGTTAGGACGATCTGGGAGCTGACACAATAGAGATCGGCAATGGGTATTATTCGTCATTCCCCTGTAGGCGGGGATCGCAGCCGAGCTTACACCGCGCCAGGTGGGGCGAATTGTTCCCAGAATCCCGGGCGTTGGGGCAGGGCGCTGAACGGTACTACCTGGTCGGCGGCGCGGCCGATGATACCGGTTGCGGTATCGCCACGTGCCTCCAGGTACGTCTTGACCGTCTCTACGGCATTGGCCAGCACGTCAAACCCGTTGGTCCAGACGGCGCTTGAAATCTGCACTGCGTGTGCGCCCGCAAGCATCATCCGCAGCACGTCTTCGCCTGACCGGGCGCCGTTCATACCGATAACAGCGGCATCGGGACCCAGTTGCGCGCGGGATTTCGACAGCCAGTAACAGGTTACGGGAAGGGCCCAGCCGCCGCCGGTGCCGAGATTGGTGCCGAGCAGGGGCGCTTGGGTGTCCAATTCCGGAATCATGCCGAGGAACCGTCCCATCAGGGATACGGCCTCGGCGCCGCCGTCGAGGGCGGCCTTGGCGAGCGCCGCGACATTCTCGCTTTGGCCGGTGATTTTCAACCAGACCGGGATATCTACGACATCGCAGACTGCGCGCACGATTTCGGTAACGCGTTCTGTCGCGCGTTCGGTGGTCACGACCCCGGCGGCCTCGTCGCCATAGGGCGTGCCGACATTATATTCGAGAATACGGATCCCCGCTGCCTGCACCTGTTTCGCCATGTCCACGGCGGCGTCCAGGTCTGCGAGGATAATGCTGCCGATCACGTACTGGCCGGTTTTGGCGGCCTCGGCGTCAAGCCGGGCGGTGATTTCAAGCCACGCGTCAAAATCCATCGTCTGCAGTCCTGACCGGCAGGCAAGGGTTGCGTTGCGGGGGGCGGTGAAATCCCATGGCAGACGGTTCCAGTCGCCGTCCAGCAGGGCGTAGTCGGTGCGGTCTAGCTGGTCCTTCGCTGCCTGCGTTTCATTGACGGATTTCGCGACCACGGCACCGACGCCCGCTGCAAGGGCGGATCGAAGGCCGGCCTCCGTCAGCACATGTTCGCCCGACCCACAGATGACGGGGTTTTTGAGGGTGGTGCGGCCAATGCGGGTTTCTGTCGCCGTCATGTCAGGAATCTTTCAACAGGGTTTCATATGCGTCGGAGCCCAGCACGGCCGATATACCAGCGGCTTCGTGCTGGAGTGCAGCAATCGCGTCAGCGGTTTCCGCGATGTCCTGTGCGGCACCAACGACCGCGATGGTGCCGGCAAGTTCGTCACCGTCTCCCAGCAGGGGGGCGGCGAGAACATTGATACCGCCGAGCATTTCGCCCGATGAGAATTCATAGAGCCGGGACCGTATCGCTTCCAGCCGGGCTTCGGTCCCGGCACGTTCCGTTACCGATAACGGGTCCAGGATACGGTCGCGGATCGCGGCGGGGGCCCAGGCCAGTGCAATGCGTCCCTGCGCCGATTGCGGCGCTGTCAGGCGGACCCCGGGTCGGACGCTGATCTGCACCACGTTTTCGCTCTCGGTTACCGCGACGATCAGGGCTTCCCCGTTGATCGGCGTCGACAGCACGATGGTCTGGCCGAATGCGTCGCGCAGGGCGTGCATCGGGCGTTCAGCGATACGGGTGATTTCGAATTGTTCGCGCGCTGCCTGCCCAAGGTGGAAGAGACGTGATCCGAGCCAGTACCGCTCGCCGTTGCGTTCCTGTGAGACAAACCCGAGCTCGCGGAGCGTCTTCAGGTGGCGATGGATCCGCGCCCGCGGCATATCGAGCTGGCGTGACAGGTCCGCCAGGCGCACCGGTCCACCCGAATTGGCAAGTGCCTCGAGAATCTGCGCGGCCACGGCGACAGATTTAATCGTGCCGCCCTGCGTGCCGTCTTTATCGTTCCGGTCATCAGGGGAATCCATACGGAGAATATACGCTGAACGCGGATTGTCCCGCCAGAGTGGTCCCGGTTCCGTCCTGGAATAAAACGGGGTAGCGTATTGTCATGAAAACGGTCCCTTTTGTTTTGTTTGCGCTGAGTCTGGCGGTCGCCCGGGCGGAAAGAGCGGTTTGGGCAAGAAAGATATTGTCGTGGCCTGTAATTGGTTCCGCCTCGCGGTTAACATGGGTGAAGACGGGAAACGCATAATGCCCGAACAGGTCGCCCGAGCAGAAAAGATGGTACGTGAATGGACGCCGAAGTAATCAATATGCCGTCGGTCGCCGACCTGGTGGCGCGCGCCCGCGCGCTGGTCCCGGTTCTTGCGGAGCGGGCAGCGGCGACGGAAGAAAACCGCTCGATGCTGCCGGAAACCCTCGATGACCTGACCCGGGCCGGCCTGTTCAAGGTCATGCAGGCGCGGCGCTATGGCGGCTATGAAATGGGCCTGCCGGCCATGGCGGAGATAACGGCTGAGATCGCGCGCGGTTCGGCGTCGGATGCATGGATTGTCGGGCTGTGTGGCAATCAGAACCGCTTTGTCGGCTGTTACCCCAAGGAAGCGCAGGAAGAGGTCTTTGCGCGAAGCGGCGACCATCTGATCACCTGTCTCGTTACCGGGCCGACCACCACGGCCGACCGGGTCGAGGGCGGTTTCAGGCTGACCGGCAAGTGGCCCTATGTCAGCGGCGTCGACCAGTGCAACTGGCTCTTGTTGTCTGCCTTTGATGGTGGTGCGGATGCCGGCGGGGCAAGTGCGTCACTGACGTTTCTGGTGCCACGCGACGAGGTTGCCGAGGTCGTTGATGACTGGCATGTGATGGGATTGCGCGGTACCGGATCGAAGACGGTCGTGCTTGAAGATGTCTTTGTGCCGACATACCGCGCGATGAATGTCTGGAACTACGATGCCGATCCGCCGCCAGGTGCGGCGGTTAACCCGGGGGCCATGTTCCAGGGTGTGCCGCGGATCATGATTTTCACGACCATGCTGGCGGCACCGGCGCTCGGGATCGCCCAGGCGGCGGTGGAGGCCTATCGCGAACGTCTGGAAACCCGCGGCTCTGCGCTGATGTCGGGCAAGCAGTCCGAGAACGCGACCTCGCAGATCGCCCTGGGCCGGGCGACCGAGCAGGCGGCGATGGCGCGCGATGTCCTGATGGGGGCGGCAAACGATTTCCAGCACCGTGCCGAAGCCGGTGACACGTTCACCGCCGAAGACCGTATCGGTCACCGGTTGCGCATGGCCGAGGTGATGCGGATGTGTACCCAGGTGGTGACGGATGTCTTCATGGATGCGGGTACGGGCGCGATGTTCGACCGCAACCCGCTGCAGCGGATGTTCCGCGATATGTACGCGATCCGCTCACATGTTGTGATCGATCCGAATAACGCAGCGGAAAATCGCGGGCGTCTGTCGCTCGGGATAGATCCCAAACCGCCCTTCGTCTGACCCGTCTCACCCTTGAAATTGTGAGCGACGTGACGACGGGTTGAGACGGGATTCATCCTCCCGATACGTCTCGT
>CAJQLI010000370.1 GCA_905479125.1 uncultured Alphaproteobacteria bacterium
GCAAGGCTGTATCCGTCCGCCTTGAAGGCATATTCAGATCCGTCTTCAAGGATCAGTCGGCCCGTGCCGGCGTGAACGCCGACCAGAGCGCTGACATTTTCGTAAGTGATCGAATAGGTTCCGCTCTGTGTCTGGCTAGTTGGCTTTTGTCCGGCGCAACCGGCGGCGGCCAGTACAGCCAGTAGCGAGAGTGATTTCAGAATGCGTCCAGAGTACGTCATGACGATTACCTCATTATGAGAAAACCGGCACTGCCGGGTCGGCACGGTTTGGGTGCCATCAATTCCTGCGGCGGATCGGATGGTCTCCGCAGGATGTGCAATTGGATACGACCGGGCCGCTTCACAAGCTATGATTGAGATCAATCGTTGCGCAGTGTGTCTTTTCGGTGATTTTCCATAATTGTTGCGGCATTCTGCATGTGGTGACGGATATTTGCGGCAAAATGGTCCAGACGGTCTGTAAGCCGGGTTTTGTCCCCGCCCGGGCCGAAACCCGGACGATAGATAGCCATTCATCTGGGGCGCCCGTCGCCGGACGCCTCGTCGCGACCTACCCGGACAGCAGCGCAGAAACCCGCCTGCGAATTTGCATTCGCGTGCCGTCCCTATTCGGTCTTGCTCCCGGTGGGGTTTACCATGCCATCGCCGTTACCGACGACGCGGTGCGCTCTTACCGCACCCTTTCACCCTTACCGTCCGTAAACAGACGGCGGTCTGCTCTCTGTGGCACTTTCCCTGGGGTCGCCCCCGCCGGCCGTTAGCCGGCACCGTGTTTCCGTGGAGCCCGGACTTTCCTCCCCCCGACGGGTTTCCCCATTGCCGAAAGGCGGCCATCCGACCGTCTGGACCGCCGGCACAGTCGTCGTAAATGCGTTGAGCGTCAACTGTTTAAGTCGTGGACCGCGGCGATAACTGCGCGTGTTTTATCGTCCAGTGCGCCGCTGACATCAGCCGGCACAAAACGTCGTTGAAAGGCGGTCACGACGTCGGCCAATGGGGCTTCGGCATCATAACCGATCTCGGACAGATAGTGGCGGGCATCGGCCTGCTTGATGGGGGCGGCTGGTTCGGCCGGCCAGATCGAAAGCCCTTTGTCGGCAAGGCGTTTCCAGTCGAACAGTTCGCCCGGATCCTGTTTTCGGGTCGGTGCGATGTCGGAATGTCCGACGACGCGCGCCGGTGAAACCCGGTGACGTTCAAGAATTTGCGCCAGCAATTCTTCGACGGCGGCCATCTGTTCTTCGGGAAAGGCGCGATAGCCGAATTCATGGCCCGGGTTGACGATTTCGATCCCGATCGAGCGGTCATTGATATTCGCTGCACCTGACCAGTGACTGAAACCCGCGTGCCAGGCGCGCCGGTTCTCTTCGACCATCTGCCAGGTCGTGCCGTCTTCGTCGATCAGGTAGTGGGCGCTGACCTTGGCTTCGGGATCGCAAAGCCGATCGAGAGCCGCCCTGCCGGTTTTCATACCGGTGTAATGCAAAATGACCATATCGACCGTGATGCCCGAAGGGCGGTCGTTCACATTTGGGGAGGCTCTTTGAATGATATCCATGCGCTCAATCCGATGCGGTCAATCCGGGGTGGCCCCGGGAGCGGTTTGCGCCGCTCTGCGGCCGGAGCCGCGAAACACGATGATGGCCACCCCGCCGATGGTGACCAACCCGCCGGCAATTATATGCCAGTTCAGGGTTTCTCCCAGCAACACGATTCCCATACCTACCCCGAAAACCGGGATCAGCAGCGTGAACGGCATGGTCTGGTTGGTTTGATATTTGGGCACCAGTTCGTACCACAGCCCGTGCCCGACGATGCTGACGATAATCCCCATATGCGCGATGGCGAGCCAGGTCCCGGTGCTCGCATTTGCAATGGCGTCGATCTGGCCGGTTTCGAAGATATACGACATCAGTGCCATCTGCGGGATAGCGAACACCGCCATCCAGCCATTGATGGCGAACACACTGACGCCGCCGAGGCCGCGGAGCTGGAGGTTCGCGCCGCCGAATGCCAAGGCTGAAATCAGCGCCATCCCGGCATAAAGCATGCTGTCCTCCAGGCGCGGTTCACCGACGACGAGGGCGACACCGAAAAAGCTGATCAGAATGCCTGCTGCCCGGTACCAGCCGAATTTCTCCCGGAAAAATATTAGTGCGAGCAGCAGGGCGAACGGCACAGATGTCTGGATGATCAGTGCGGCGGTACCGACATGAATATGTTGAATGGCGACGAACATCAGCCCGAAATGAAGCGTACCCATGGTAACGGACAGGCCGAAAATTTTCCGCAAATGGCCGTGAGGGATTCGCACAAACGGCACCAGCGTAACGACGATGACGGCCATCCGGACGGTGATCAGCGCCCAGCCGGGTATTTCCGCAGCGGCGAACCGGGCGGCGGCTATGTTGGATGCCCACACAGCCATTACGAGAATGGCAAGGGCGATATGGGCGGGTTTCATGGGGACGAAGCCTCGGTGCAGGGCGGCGGGAAGTCAAACGGCTATTACGGGGTATGGAAATTACATGTTGAAAAACCGTGTCTGTCACGTATCCCAATGCATGCTAAAAATACCCCTTATGTAATCAGGTAATATAGAGATGCGGATGTCAGGTCAGGTTGTTGCGGTCGGCCGTGCCGCCGGAAACGTTTTCAAGAAGCCGGTCAGCGACGCTATCACGCTTGTCAAAGGCCTGGGGGTTGAAGGCGATGCGCATAATGGCGTCACGGTTCAGCACATTTATCTCAAGAACAAGGACGCCACGGCGCCCAACCTGCGCCAGGTTCATCTTATCCAGTCTGAGTTGTTCGAGTACCTGCGCGGGAAAGATTTTGATGTCGGGCCCGGCGATCTGGGTGAAAACGTCACAACCGCGGGAATCGCACTGACGGACCTTCCTGTAGGGACACGCCTGCACATGGGAAAGGCCTGTGTTGAATTGACCGGCCTGCGGAACCCCTGCAAGCAGATCGATGGTTTTCAGCGCGGACTTACCAAGGCGGTGACGGCAAAGAATGCCGATGGCCGCGCGCATCTGAAATTCGGGGTTATGGGTGTGGTTCTGGCCGGGGGGTGCCTCAAACCCGGCGATGCGATCACGGTCGAGGTGCCCAATGGCGCCAATGCACCACTTCAGCCCGTGTGGCTCGTCGCGCCGGCGGGTTTACTTCAGCCCGCGCTGTTTCTGTATTTTCGTCCACGCGTCATTGATGGTGGCCATCTTGGCGGTCGCCACATCGATAAAGTCCTGCGGCAGGCCTTCGGCAACGAGTTTGTCAGGGTGGTTTTCCTTGATCAGGGTGCGCCAGGCGGAACGCACCGCTGTGTCATCCGCATCATGGGCGACGCCCAGGATTGCATAGGGGTCGGAGGCGTCCGCGCCCAGGTGGCCGGCCCGGATACGGGCGAACTTCGCCTCGTCGAAGCCGAAAATTGTCGCGACATCCTGTAAAAATTCTTCTTCCTGTGGATGGATGATGCGGTCGGCCTTGGCGATATGAAACAGCGCGTCCAGTAATTCTTCGAGCACGGCGGGGCGGTCGACGAACATCTTCGCGACCTGCTTCGCATAGGGTTCAAACCCGCGCGCATCCTTACGCGCAACGTCAAAGACCCGGCCGACGTTTCTGAGCTCTTCTTCCGGTACATGCAGTATCTGGCGGAATGCTTCCACTTCGTCCGGTGTTACCTGACCATCGGCTTTCGCCATTTTGGCGCTCAGTGCGATCACGGCGATGGTAAAAGCGGTCTGGCGTGTCTTGTCGCTGGCGTCCTCTTCCGAGCCGCGCAACCGGTCGACCGCATGGCCTGCGGCTGCGCCGACAAGGGCGCCGAGCGGTCCGCCAATCGCGAAACCCGCCGCGCCGCCTATGATTTTTCCGATTAGAGCCATAGATCTTTTTCTATTGGGGCCTACCCGGACCCGATTTTAGCAACGTAGTCTTTTTTACCCGCAAATGTGGCGACAAAATGGCGCCCCGCAGATGAGCGACCGCCGACACCCGCCATCGGGTCGGGTGCCCATAATATACGCAAATGTATCCGTTTGGTATCTGGTCGATCACCTGGCCGATGACGGTCGGGCCCTTTGGTGATCACCCGTAAAGTTTTCGGCGCCATCAGGCTGACACGCGTGGCCGTGGTTGATACATTCCGCGGCTGATACATTGAGCGCATAAAGCGCAGATCAACGACCCATCCACGAGGAGCGGAAAATGGCGAGCAAAAGCGGTAACAAGATCATTGCGATTGAGGAACATTATTTCGATCCTGAAATCGCAGCATTATATGACGACAAGTCGGGATTCACCGGCACGCCGATCCGCGCCAAGATGGATGACCTCTACGATATGCGTATCAAGGACATGGATGCATCCGGCATTGATGTGCAGGTTCTGTCACAGGGCGCACCGGGCGTGCAGCGCTTTGATGGTGAAACCGCGACCAGGCTCGCCATCGGGGCGAATGATCGTCTGTATGAAACATGTCAGCGCCACCCTGACCGCTTCGCCGGATTCGCGACGCTTGCCTCGCCCGCGCCGGAAGCCGCCGCGGATGAGCTGGAACGCACGGTGAAGGATTATGGTTTCAAAGGTGGCATGATCCATGGTCTGACGAACGGCGAATTCATCGATCAGAAAAAATTCTGGCCGATTTTTGCGCGCGCTGAAGCGCTGGACGTGCCGATTTATATTCACCCTGCTGTTCCGCATCAGGACGTCGTGAAGGCATATTATGCCGATTACCTTCCCAAGTACCCGTCACTGCTGACCGCTGCCTGGGGCTTCACGGTGGAAACCGCGACCGCCGGCATCCGCATGGTGCTAAGTGAGGTCTTTGAAGAATATCCGAAGCTGCAGATTGTGCTCGGTCATCTCGGAGAAGGATTGCCGTTCCTGCTGTGGCGGATCAGCGATGCGCTTGCGCGCGATAACGAATATCCGTTCCGCGAAAAATTCTGCAATCATTTCCATATTACGACGTCCGGTAATTTCTCGGACCCGGCGATGGTGTGTTCAATGATGGAAATGGGGATCGACCGGATCATGTTCTCCGTCGATTATCCGTTCGCCCCCAACATGCAGGGCACCGAATGGATGGAGAACATCTCGCTCAGCCCCGATGACAAGAAGAAAGTTCTCCACGGTAACGCGCAAAAGCTGCTGAGAATGTAATCCCGATATTCCAGAGCCCGGGAACCAGAAAAACCTGAACTAAAGACACGGAAAGATACGACACCATGGCCGACGGCAATGTTTCTAACGCAAAATGGCAGTTCTGGATCGACCGGGGCGGGACGTTTACCGATTTCGTGATCCGCGCGCCGGACGGCGAGTTGACCACGCACAAGCTGTTGTCGGAAAATCCCGAACGCTACAAGGATGCCGCCCTTCAGGGGATTCGTGAGACGCTTGGGGTCGAAGGCGATGCGCCGCTGCCTGATGGGATCGTCGAAGCCGTCAAGATGGGCACCACTGTCGCGACCAATGCCCTGTTGGAGCGCAAGGGCGAACGCACATTGCTGGCCGTGACGCGCGGTTTTGCCGATCAATTGCGTATCGGCTACCAGAACCGGCCCAACATATTCGCCCGGAGGATTGAACTTCCGGAGCTCCTTTATGAAACGGTCATCGAAGTAGACGAGCGTTTATCTGCTGAAGGCGATGTGCTGACGCCACTGGATGAAGACGCCGCGCGAACATCTCTTCAGGCGTCTTATGATGTCGGTATCCGGTCAGTCGCAATCTGCTTTATGCACGGTTATCGCTATCACGATCATGAAGCAGTGGTCGGTCAAATAGCGCGTGATATCGGCTTCACGCAGATTTCCGTATCGCACGAAGTCAGCCCGCTGATGAAATTTGTCGGGCGCGGTGATACCACCGTTGTGGATGCTTACGTGTCGCCCATTCTCCGGCGCTATGTCGATCTGATCGCGGAACAGACCGGTGATGCCCGGCTGATGTTCATGCAGTCCAATGGCGGGCTTGCCGATGCCCGGTTCTTCCAGGGTAAGGATTCGATTTTGTCCGGTCCCGCCGGCGGTATCGTCGGGGCAGCTCAGACGGCCCATATGGCCGGGTTCGACAAGATTATCGGGTTTGACATGGGCGGTACGTCTACCGACGTTGCCCATTACGACGGCGAATATGAACGCGCGTTTGAGACGCTGGTCGCCGGGGTGCGGATGCGCGCACCGATGATGAATATTCACACAGTCGCCGCCGGTGGCGGATCGATCCTTCATTTCGATGGCTCGCGCTACCGCGTCGGGCCCGACAGTGCCGGCGCCAATCCCGGACCTGCCTGCTACCGGCGGGGCGGACCGCTGTGTGTGACCGATGCCAACGTGATGCTTGGCAAAATCCAGGCGGAATTTTTCCCGCGTGTGTTTGGACCAAACGCCGACGCGGCGCTGGACGATGCCGTTGTGCGCGAGAAGTTCACGGCAATGGCCGCCGAGATCGAAGCTGCGACCGGCGACAAGCGCTCCCCGGTCGAGGTTGCCGACGGGTTCCTGAAAATTGCGGTCGACAATATGGCCAATGCGATCAAGCAGATTTCGGTCCAGCGCGGTTACGATGTCACCAATTACACGCTGAACTGCTTCGGCGGCGCGGGCGGGCAGCATGCTTGCCTCGTGGCAGATGCGCTCGGCATGACGAAAGTCTTCGTGCATCCGTTCGCTGGTGTGCTGTCGGCCTATGGAATGGGACTGGCAGAGCAGCGGATTATTCGCGAACGCGCCGTCGAAAACACGCTTTCCGATGAGCTTGTCACCGAGCTTGCAACGGCGATTGAAGAGCTCGCTGTCGAAGGCCGCCGTGAGATCGAGAGCCAGGGCGTTGCGGCGGATGAAATCTCGTCTATTTCGAAGGTCCATCTGCGCTACGATGGCACGGACACCGCGCTCATCGTCGATTTCGCCACGATGAAGGAGATGCTGGCCGCGTTCGAGGCTGCCCACATGCAGCAATTCGGATTATTGCGCCAGAG
>CAJQLI010000371.1 GCA_905479125.1 uncultured Alphaproteobacteria bacterium
GCGTGCGTCACGGACCGCCTGCCAGACCCGGTTCGGTGTCGCCGGCATATCCAGTTCTATGACCCCCGCCTCGGCCAGCGCATTCAGCACCGCGTTCATCGTTGCCGGCAGCGCGCCGACCGTGCCCGCCTCACCTGCTCCCTTCACACCCAGCGGGTTACGCTGGGTCGGGACAGCATGGGCTGCGATCTGGATATCAGGAAAATCTGCGGCACGTGGCATGGCATAATCCATGAACGATCCGCTGAGCAATTGGCCGCTATCCGGATCATAGGCCACCTGTTCGGCCAAGGCTTGGCCGACGCCCTGGGCGACACCGCCATGGATCTGGCCTTTGACGATGACCGGGTTGATCATATTGCCGACGTCGTCGACCACCCAGTACCCGACGACTTCGGTCGTACCGGTCTCGGGATCTATTTCGACCTCGCAGACATGACTGCCATTGGGATAGGTATCGTCTTCCGGGGCAAAGGTGGCAGTCTCGAACAGGCCAGGCTCAACGCCTTTAGGTAATTTATCTGGCGAGAAAGAGGCCTTGGCGACATCGGTCAGGGTAACGCTGCGGTCTGTGCCCGCGACCGAGAACGAACCATCTGCGAACTCCATATCAACCACGCTCGCTTCGAGCATATGGGCCGCTATTGTCTTAGCCTTTTCGATGATCTTTTCAGCAGCGAAATAGAGTGCCGAGCCTCCGATCACGGTCGACCGGGACCCCATGGTACCAATCCCGAAGGCAACCCGGTCCGTATCACCGTCGATCACCCGCATCCGCGCAGGATCAAGGCCGAGACGCTCGTTCACGATTTGCTTGTAGACCGTCTCATGCCCCTGACCCTGGCTCTTGGTGCCCATCAGTATCGTTGCGGTACCGTCTGTACTGAAACGGATTTCAGCAAAATCAGGCGACGGGGAGGCCGACCTCTCGATCGGGTTGGCGGTGCCGATGCCGCGCAGTTTTCCACGCGCGCGCGCTTCTTCCCGGCGCCCCGGAAATCCCTTGTAATCCGCCATTTCGAGCACGGCAGCCTGGTTCCGGGCGAATTCGCCACAATCATAGGTGAGGCCAAGCGCGTTCTTCACCGGCATGGCGTCGGGCGCGATCATGTTGCGCGCACGTAATTCGGTGGGATCTATGCCCATCTCGCGCGCTGCCTCATCGAACATGCGTTCGATTACATAGGTCGCCTCCGGCCGTCCAGCACCGCGATAAGGGGCAGTCGGGTTGGTGTTCGAATGCACCGTTCGTACCGCCACATGAGCCGCCGGTATATCGTAGACGCCGATCAACGTACCGACATTGGTAAAGACCGGCAGCAGGTTGCGAATGGCGGAAAGATACGCACCGATGGCGGCGATGGTCTTGACCCGCAGGCCGACAACCCTGCCATTCGCATCAAAGGCGAGTTCGGCATCCGTGACATTGTCGCGACCGTGTTCATCCGCCTGCACGGCCTCGGAGCGGTCGCAGGCCCATTTGACGGGGCGCCCGACCTTGCGCGCGGCCCATAACACCAGGCGGTGTTCGGCATATTGCCAGCCCTTGGTGCCAAACCCACCACCGACATCACGGGCGATTACGCGGATATTCTGTTCGGGTACATCGAAAACCTTTTCCGCCAGAAGCTGTCGCACACGGTGCGGATACTGCACGTCGGCATGCAGAAGATAACGATCTTCCCGCTCGTCATAGGCGCCGATGGCGCCGCGGGCTTCCATGTACTGGGCGAAGACGCGGGAAATCACAAAGCGGCGGCTGACGATACGGTCCGCCCGGGAAAACGCCGTCTCTGTCGCTGCCGCGTCACCAACCTGAAACAGACCCGACACATTGTCAGGACTGTCATCCCACACCAGCGGCGCATCCGCGTCGACCGTGCGGGCGGTATCGGTAATCGACGGCAACGGCAGGTAGTCAACGGCGACCGCTTCAGCGGCATCGTGCGCCTGGGCCAGCGTATCCGCAACGATCAGCGCAACGGGATCACCAACATAACGAACACGGCCCAGCGCCAGCGGCGGCTGTGGGCGGTATTTCATCGGTTCGCCATCAGGGCGGAGCCATTTTGCAGGCATGCCGGGAACACCGAGATTGTCGGCGGCGACATCTTCCCCGGTATAGACGGCCAGAACACCCGGTAGAGCCGCGGCCGCGGATGTATCTATCGAGCGAATTTCGGCATGGGCATGCGGCGAACGTAACACGACCGCGTAGCTCTGATCCGGCAGGTTGACGTCATTGACGAACAGGCCACGCCCCTTGAGCAGACGTGGGTCTTCCTCGCGCGTGACACCCTGCCCTATCCCGAATTTTTCCATTTTTCCGACCTGGTAATACTGACGATAATTTTGGCGATGACGTTGGCAATCATCTTACCGAAAACGAAAGCGCCCCGGCCATGACAGCCGGGGCGAATTTCGTAAGCCTCTGCTCGCTTAAAGCTGGCCGAGGATCGTGTCCGCGTCGCTGACTTCGAACCCGCCGCCTTCTTCGAGATTAATCGCCGTGACGGTTCCGTCATCGACAATCATCGAATACCGGCTGGACCGCACACCGAGACCGCGATCGGTCAGATCGAGCACAGTGCCGAGCTCCTTGGTCAGCGCTGCGCTGCCATCGGCCAGCATTTCCACCTTGTCACCGGCGTTCTGATCTTTGCCCCAGGCGTCCATGACGAACACGTCATTGACCGACAGGCAGGCAATCGTATCGACGCCCTTTGCCTTGATCTCTGCTGCCTTTTCGACAAAGCCGGGAAGATGCTTGGCCGAACAGGTCGGCGTAAACGCTCCCGGTACTGCAAACAAAACAACTTTCTTGCCGCCGAACAGTTCTTCGGTCGTGACCGGACCGGGGCCTTCTGCGCCCATTTTCGCAAGCGCGCCCGACGGAATTTTATCACCCACACCAATAGCCATATCATTCTTCCTTTTGTTACGGGGCCGTCGCCCGGCCCGATGACCTGAACAAGGCCGCAAAGCGGCCAGAAACCAGATAAGTGAGATAATGCACCGATGGCGATTTGTCACCTGTCAGAGTGGACAAAAAGCCCGCCGGTTGAGTCTAGCGTTTGGCGAGCACCGCTTTTCCGCCTGCCTTCTCAAACCCCGCAAGAACGCTGGATTCAGTCAGAATTTCCGGCAACGGGACACCCCGCGGCGCGTCCGGTCCATAGACCACGTTGAACGGAATTCCATATCGCCCGAAGCTTTTAAGATAAGCCGATATGGCAGGATCCGGCTTGGTCCAGTCCGCCTTCATGGCGATGATACGGCCTGCGCCCAGAATTTCAGCCACGCGCCCGCGATTGAGCACCAGCGATTTGTTGACCTGGCAGGTCAGGCACCAGTCCGCAGTAACATCGACAAACACGGTGTTGCCCTTCGCCACCTCTGCCTGCACCGCGGCAAGATCGAATTTCTGCCACGCGTTGCCGTCTTTTCCGGCAGTAACGGAGCTCTCCGGCCCTTCGCCGTTAAAGCTGCTGGCACCGACCATCGAGATCGCCGTCAGCAGGCCGACGACAATCCAGGTAGCGAATCGCGCTTTCTCGCCCAGATGCCGGTATTGCCACACTGCAAACGCCATCGCGATCATCAGGGTCGCAATAATCCCGGTCGCCGCACTGCCGATCTGGAACCACAGCACACTAAGCAGCCATGCCGCCGTGCCGATGAGGGCGATCGACAGGATACGTTTAAGCGTAATCATCCAGTGGCCCGGCTTCGGCAGACGATTCGCCAGGACGGGAAACGCCGCGACAACAATCCACGGTGCAGCCAGACCGATGCCAAGGGCAAGGAACACCGAATAGATTTCCAGCGGACCGCGCGACAGAGCAAACCCGACCGCGGTACCGAGGAAAGGCGCTGTGCAGGGCGTCGCCAGCAGGGTCGCAAACGCGCCGGTCAGGAAATGACCTCCCAACCCGCCGCTCCGGCCTGAACTCACAGCGGCGTCCGCCACCGCGCCCGGCAGGCGGATTTCGAACAACCCCCACATATTGCAAGCGAAGAGCGTGATAATCGCGATCATGAAGGCGAGAAACGCGGGCTGCTGGAACTGGATTCCCCAGCCCGCGGCGAGCCCGGCGCTTTGCAGCCCGACTGCCACCGTACCCAGCAACAGGAAGCAGGCGATAATTCCAGCAGACGACGCCAGGAAGCCCGCCCGGATACGCCCCGGTGCTTCGCCACCATGGCTAACCACGGTGAGCAACTTGATGGACAGAACCGGCAACACGCAGGGCATCAGGTTGAGGATCAACCCGCCCAGCAGCGCGAACCCGATGATGGCAAGGAAGCCGTACCCCATCCCGTCGCCGCCCGGACTGGAACCCGGACTGGAACCCGGGAATGCCGTCGCCGTGGACGATGCCCGTTCGAGCGTCACCTTGCGCTCTACCGCGCGATCACCGTCAACCAGCGTCAATGTGACAGTTTCACCGGCGAGCCGCGCATCCGGCCTTTTGGGCGCATGGATCCCGATCCGCATCAGCGCTTGATTACCGACCGAGGCGATCTGAACGACGGGCTTTTTGAATCCGTAATCGACAGGCCCTTCGACAAACAGGTCCGGCGCGCTCAACGCCTCCTTGCCTGTGACACGCACGATAAGTGCCTGGTCTTCTCCGCTCCCCGCTATTTCAGCACGTTCGATCGCAAGCGGCGCAGACGCAGCTGACCGGGTTACGTCCATCGGCACACGGGACTGCCATGTCGCGATCGTACCGGATGCGGGAGTATTGAGATCACGCCCCGCCGGGAGGTTAAGAGTGAGATTGGTCTCATACGGAACACAGATATCGTCGCAGGTCAGAAAACGGACCCGTGCGGCCAGGTCAACCGTCTTGCCGCGCTCGAACACTTCCGCGCTGATCGGAAACACGACCTCTTTCTTGTAGCCCAGGGTTTCCAGTCCAAGGACGGAGAACCGTTCCGGCGCAGGCCAGGACATTGTCGCCCCGGCAAAATTGGTGGAGCCAACCCAGCTTACCTGGGGCGGAAATCCGGCATCGCCGGGGGAGCGCCAGTACACCTTCCAGCCGGGCTTCATCCGGAACTGCAGACCGAGATCGATCGTCTGCGCGCTGCCGGCCCCCGCATTCGAGGAAATCAGCCGAACCGCGCCATGTTCGTGTTCGAACCACTCTGACGTTGCGCCGACCGATGGCGATGCAGACAGCGTCATTGACGCGACGGCAAGCACAACCGCGGACAGTGCGGCCCGGCAGCGCGGTATCAGATTACGATTCGTGGATCGCATGTTGGCGTTCACCCTTTGTGGCAACTTGGCCTATAATATAAGGCAAGGTAACACTCTGCACAGCACACGGGGTTCAAAGTTTGAATCCGTTTCGTAAACTTTGCGTGTAGAGCATTGCCGAGGCGGGAAACGGGGCATTCCGCCGTTTTCAGGGTAGAATGACGATACAGGTGCACCATGACAGACAACATAGACGACACGCAGAATGACGACGGATATCTCGCCGGCCAACTCCTGGTGGCGATGCCGCAGATGCTCGACGAAAGATTCGCCAAGACCGTCATTTACATGTGCGCTCATACCGAAGACGGGGCGATGGGACTGGTGGTCAACAAGGTGATGGAAAACATCGATTTTCCCGACCTGCTCGACCAGCTCGGCCTGTCTGCATCACCCCGCGGAGAGGATATCCGCGTCCATTTCGGCGGACCGGTGGAATCGGGACGTGGCTTCGTCCTTCATTCCGCCGATTACGTTCAGGACGCCACTATGGTCATTGATGATACGATTGCCATGACAGCGACCACCGATATTCTGCGCGACATCGCCGAAGGCGACGGCCCGCGCAACAGTCTTCTGGCGCTGGGCTATGCCGGTTGGGGCCCGGGCCAGCTTGATACGGAAATCCAGGCCAATGGCTGGCTATCCGTTCCCGCAGACAGCTCGCTGGTTTTCAATTCGGACCCTCAGGCCGTCTGGCAGGGAGCCCTTGCAAAACTGGGTATCGATGTGTCGATGCTGTCGGGCGACGCAGGCCACGCCTGAGGGCCATAATTCCTGCCGGCTTCCTGCCGGACAGTTTCAGGAATTCAGCCTGGCTTTGACGGTCTCGTAATCCGGCAGGCCACCGACAGGACCGAGCGCGGCAAGCGTCGGTGGCGAGGTCAGCAGCCGTTCCGCCACCCGGCGCACGTCTTCGGCAGTCACTGAATCGATCCGGCGCGCGATTTCATCGACCGGAATAATCCGATTATAAATCTGCAGATGTCGCGCGACGCGTTCGGCGCGCGACGACGTGCTTTCCAGTGACATCAGAACACCTGCTTTGATCTGCGCACGCGAACGGGCGATTTCTTCACCGTCCATCCGGTCCGCCGCGACGCGCTTCAGCTCATCGCAGACGACACTGACCAGTTCGGCAACCTCCTCCTCGCCCGTCCCTGCATAAAGGCCGAACAGCCCGCCATCCTGGTAGGCCGACGAGAACGTGTAGATTGAATACACCAGCCCGCGTTTTTCACGGACTTCCTGAAACAGGCGCGAAGACATGCCGCCGCCAAGCGCGGTCGACAGGACCGCGAGCGGGTAATAATCATCATCATCGTAACCGACCCCCTCGAACCCCATCACCAGATGCGCCTGTTCGAGGTCGCGAACCTCCCGGTTATCCCCGCCGGAATACACACCGGCCTGCGGTTCTGCCGCCTGTGAGGCGGTGACACTGCCGAACGCTTTTTCGGCGAGCCCCGCAAGCGCATCGTGATCCAGGTTCCCGGCCGCAGACAGGATCATCCGGTCGCTGCCGTATTGTGTATCGATATAGCCTTTGAGCGTTTCGCGCGGCATCTGGCTGACGATATCGGTCGTGCCCAGAATCGCACGACCAAGCGGCTGGTCCGGGTAGGCGGTTTCCTGGAACGTATCGAATATGATGTCATCGGGCGTATCGTTGGCCTGGCCGATTTCCTGCAATACGACGGCGCGTTCACGGGCAAGCTCATCATCCGCAAAAGTCGAATTCATCAGGATATCGGACACGATATCGAGCGCGAGAGCAGCGTCTTCTTTAAGCACCGTCGCGTAATAAACGGTGGATTCCCGTGACGTATAGGCGTTCAGGTGACCGCCGACATTCTCGATCTCGACCGCTATGTCGAGCGCGGAGCGGCGGGCCGTTCCCTTGAACGCCATATGTTCAAGCAGATGCGATACGCCGTTTATTTCCGCAGTTTCATTGCGCGCACCAGCATTTACCCATACGCCGAGAGAAACGCTTTCGACAGAATCCATCCTGTCAGTGACAAACCGCATCCCGCCCGGGAAGGTCGCCTGCTCAACCGTCATGAATGGCCCTCGACCGCACGGCGGACAAAATCCTGCACCGCGGCAATGTCATTGGGCAGCGTGTCGAATTTCTCGTTGCGGTCGAACAGGTCGCTCATGCGCTCTGGCAGTTGCGGGTGTATGCCCGTTGCCGCCTTTACCGCATCGGGGAACTTGGCCGGATGCGCGGTCGCCAGCGTGACCATCGGCACCTCTTTGTTTCCCCTGCACTGGCGTGCCGCATCGACACCAATAGCGCTATGTGGATCGAGGAGTTCACCGGTTGTCTCGTATATCTCGCGGATGACGCGGCGCGTGCCGTCATCATCCAGCCGCGACGCTGAAATCTTCTCGCGTGCGCCTGCAAGCCGGGCATCATCGACCGAGACGGCGCCGGATTTACGGAAAGCGGCGATCCAATCCCGCACAGCCGCTCCGTCACCATCCAGCATATCGAACAGCAGGCGTTCAAAATTGCTCGAAACCTGAATATCCATACTGGGCGACAGGGTCGGTTCAACCCCCGCCATCTTCATCTCCCCGGTCTCGAAAAACCGGAACAGGATGTCATTGCTGTTGGTTCCGACGACAAGCCGGTCTATCGGCAGGCCGCATTTCCACGCTGCCCAGCCGGCAAACACGTTGCCGAAATTACCAGTCGGGACCGCAAAGCTGACAGGGCGCGACGGCGCACCGAGTCGCACGGCAGCGACGACGTAATAAACGATCTGCGCCATAACCCGCGCCCAGTTGATCGAATTCACCGCCGACAGATTCTGAGCCTTGCGAAACTGGGTGTCGTTGAACATCCCTTTCACCAAATCCTGGCAATCGTCGAACGTGCCGGCGACGGCAATTGCGTGGACATTGGCGCTGTCTACCGTGGTCATCTGGCGTTGCTGCACAGGCGACACGCGGCCTTCAGGGAACAGAATGAAGATATCGATGTTTTCGCGGTCGCGGCAGGCTTCTATCGCGGCAGACCCGGTATCGCCGGACGTCGCACCGACAATGGTGACCCGTTCCCCACGCGCTGCAAGCACATGGGCGAACATGCGTCCGACCAGTTGCAGGGCAAAGTCCTTGAAGGCCAGCGTCGGCCCCTGAAACAGTTCCATCAGCCAGTCGTTCGAGCCGATCTGTTTGAGTGGCGCAACAGCCACATGGCCGAAACCGGCATAGGTCTCTTCGACCATTTTCTCCAGATCGCTATCCGCGATGGTGCCGCCGACGAACGGGCGGATCACCCGGTAGGCGATTTTCGCATAGGACATCCCGGCCATGGATGAAAGCTCATCCGTCGAGAACTGCGGCCAGTCCTGCGGCACATACAGGCCGCCATCCTCGGCCAGTCCGGCCAGCAGAACATCATCAAAAGCGAGAACCGGCGCCTCGCCGCGGGTAGATACGTATTTCACGGGCAAATCCTTATGAACGCGCGGAATTTAGTCCGGCAGACGGGCAAGTCAAACGGGAATACGTACGATCTGCCACCAGCACACGGCTTTATCGCCAGATTAAGCGGCGCGGTAGATGAATATATCCATCAATGACCCTTTTAATCGGCTCTCATGAACATTCAGGTCCTGGATATAGACAGAAGGGTCAGCCGCAAGGGGGTGCTGTGGATCATTCACCCAGATTTTTTCCAGCGTTTCGGGAAGCGGCTCAAACAGAATGACAGCGCCATCTTTGCCACTAACACGTATTGCTTCCGCCAGTACATTGCTGCGCGCGTCTTCTGGCACATGGTGGAGGACACCGAACAGAAACACCCCGTCGAACCGGTTGTCCTCGAACGGGAGCGCGCCGGCATCGAAATGCTCAAAGCGAATGCGGTTTCGGACCCCCATTTTTGCCGCGCTTGGCTCCCATTGCTGACGCGCATATCGGGATTCATCCGTGCTCGGCTCGCCGGTCAGAACCTGATAGCCCTGCTGTGCCAGAAAGATGGCAAAATTGCCGGACCCGGTGCCGATATCGAGGATGTCCGGGGTTGGTCCCAGATCGAGCATATCAACGGCAGCCGCGCCATCCGCGCAGATTTTTTCGTACATCGGCCCGAGGATTTTGCTGCTTTCTTCCATATCCATTTTCCATTACTTTCATGATTGAACCATATATATGCGTGCGCACGCATATATATTTGCATTGCCAACCTCTTGTCAAGCGGGAGCAGACATGGACCATCACACGGCGCTTTTCGACCTTCTAGGCGATCTCGCGCGCCGCCGATATCAGTTGGCGGAACGGTATTTTTCAAAAATAGGCCTGAATCATACCGAGGCCCGGCTCCTCACCCTGCTGAGCCAGGAAGGTGGAACCGCTACCCAGGACCGGCTTTCCGGGCTGCTTTTCGTGGATAGAAGCAATGCCGGGCGGGCATTGAAACGTCTCGAACGGGATCGCTATGTCATTCGAAAAAAGGACGATTCCGACAAAAGAACAAACCTTGTTGAAATCGATGCCAGGGGACGGGACGCGATCGGTGAAATTTCGAAACTGAAGACAGAAATTGTGAAAAATTTCTTGGGCAACCTGAGCAACCAGAACGCCGCCACCATCGTCAATATGCTTGAAAAAGCCACAAGGGACGACAATCCGGAAGCCGGTTCAAAGACCTGGCACAGATATGGCGGATGCTGAGGGGCTGCCGTATCCCGCCCGCACCGTTCAGCCGTAGCGCGTCTGCAGGTGCGCCTTGAAGGCCTCGGTGCCGAGCGGCTTGCCGGTCGCGGCCTGCATCAGCTCGTCCGTCGAGCCGGAAGACGCCTTGGTGTGCAGATTTTCGCGCATCCAGCCGACCAAAGGCGCGAAATCACCCTTTGAGATACCTTCCGGTATCTCGGGCCGGGCCTCTTTTGCCGCGGCGAATAACTGCGCCGCCGCCATCGCTCCCATCGTATAGGTCGGGAAATAGCCCCAGGCGCCATCATACCAGTGGATATCCTGGAGGCAGCCGAGCCGGTCTTCGGGCGGGCGGATACCCAGCAGTTCTTCCATGCCGTCGTTCCATGCACCCGGCAGGTCGGCGAGCTTCATATCGCCCGCGATCAGCGCGCTTTCCAGCCGGTAGCGCAGGATGACATGGGCCGGATAGGTTACCTCGTCCGCGTCGACCCGGATAAAGCTCCGGTCGACGCGTGTATAAAGCCGGTACAGATTGTCGGCATCCCATACAGCGCCGGTGCCGCCAAAGGTTTCGCGCATCAGGGGAGCGGCAAATTCAAGGTATTCACGGCTGCGGCATGCCTGCATCTCTATCAGCAGGGACTGGCTTTCATGCAACGCCATGCCGCGCGCCTGGCCTACCGGCTGGTAGCGCCAGTCATCCGGCAGTCCCATCTCGTACAGCGCATGCCCTGTCTCGTGGAGCACGCCCATCAGGCTTTCGGTAAAATCGTCCTCGGTGTAGCGGGTCGTGATGCGAACGTCCCCGGGGACACCGCCGCAAAACGGGTGCAGGCTGACATCGAGTCTTCCGGCATCGAAATCGAAGCCGAGAGTACGCATTAATCGTTCGCCGAGGCCTCGCTGTTTGTCCACGGAGAACGGACCGTCCGGCAGCTCTCCTTCGCCCCGTGCTGACTGGCGCGACAAAGCGGTTTCCAGAAAATCAGGCAGGAAAGCCGACAGATCCGTGAACAGGCTATCTATCCGCGCCGTGCTGCCATCGGGCTCAAACTGGTCCAGCAGCGCCTCATAGGGCGACCGGCCGAGCGCCTCGGCTTTGGCCGCCGCCGCCTGCCGGCTGAGGTTCAGCACTTCCTCCAGATACGGGAGCACGCGGGCATAATCGTTTTCGGGCCTGGCTTCACGCCAAACCATTTCACAGGCAGAACATGCCCGGGTTGTTGCATCCACGAGCCCGGCATCCACCGCGTTCGCATGAACCCAGCTGCGCCGCATTTCACGCAGGTTGGCGGCCCGCCAGGGATCGTCCGGAACCTCAGCCTCGGCGGCTTCGAGCAGTTCTGCCAGGCGAGGGTCGGTTTTCATTTCATGGGTCGTCAGTTTCAGGGCCGATAACTGTTCTATACGCGACGCCGCGCCACCTGCCGGCATAAGGACCGACATGTCCCAATGCAGCATGCCCTCGGCCTCACCAAGCGCGGCCATGCGCTTAAATCGCGTTTCAAGTTCCTGATAGGCTGACAATTTTATTCCTTAATCGCGGCGACGGACCTGATAGATGACGTAGATCACCACAAG
>CAJQLI010000372.1 GCA_905479125.1 uncultured Alphaproteobacteria bacterium
GACAGGCGACGAAGTCCGGGATGCGGGCGACGAATTACCACCCGGCTGTATTTATGACGCCAACCGCTATTCCGTTGCCGCCGCGCTCGACCGGCTGGGCTGTATTGTGGACGACCTCGGCATTCTGCCGGATTCCTACGACGTGATCCGCGACACGTTATCGGCCGCGGCGGACGATCACGACCTGATCATGACCTCGGGCGGGGTCTCCACCGGCGAGGAAGACCATGTCCGCGCCGCCGTCGATGCACTCGGCAAAATGCATTTCTGGCGCCTAGCCATCCGCCCTGGGCGTCCATTGGCACTGGGCCAGATCGGGAACGTGCCCTTTATTGGCCTGCCCGGTAACCCCGTTGCCGTCCTCGTGACCTTCATGCGCTTTGCCCGGCCTGCAATTCTGCGCCTCGGCGGCAGCCGCCTGACCGAACCCGCGATGTACCGCGTACGCGCCGGCTTTCCGGTCAAAAAGAAGCTCGGACGGCGTGAATGGCTCCGCGTCCGCCTTGACCGTGATGCGGATGGGGCACCGGTTGCCCGAAAATTTCCCCGCGACGGCGCGGGCATCCTGACATCCATGGTCGAATCGGACGGGCTGGTTGAACTTCCCGAGGAATTGACTAGCTTCGAGGCGGGCACCATGGTGGATTTTCTACCCTTCAGTGAGATCGGATAATGCAGGTACTTTATTTCGGCTGGGTTCGCGCCCGGATCGGCATCAGCAAGGAAGAGCTTTCACCTCCGCCAGAAGTGACGACGGTGGCATCCCTGATCGACTGGCTCAAAGGCCGCGGGGACGGCTATGCCACTGCGTTCGAGGATTCGACCTCGCTTCGCGTCGCCGTCAACCAGGAGATCGCACAGCTGGATGCTGAGATCACCGACGGTGATGAAGTTGCCGTCTTTCCGCCCATGACCGGAGGCTGATCACCATGATCCGCGTACAGACAGAAGACTTCGATATCGGCGCAGAGATCGGCAAGATGACGGCAGGTAATTCCGAGATAGGCGGGCTCGCCAGTTTTGTCGGATTGGTCCGCGACTATGCCGGTGACGAGAAAATCAGCTCCATGACCCTGGAGCACTATCCCGGCATGACAGAAAAGCAACTCTCCAGGCTGGAAGCAGAAGCGCGTGAGCGCTGGGACCTCCAGGACGTACTGATTATTCACCGTTACGGCACGCTCAACCCCGGCGACCGTATCGTGCTCGTGGTTACCGCATCGGCGCACCGCGAAGCATCGCTCGAAAGCTGTCAGTTCCTGATCGACTGGCTGAAAACCAAGGCGCCGTTCTGGAAGCTCGAAGACCGCGAATCCGGGGCACAGTGGGTTGAATCACGCTCTGAAGATTCCGTCGCCGCCGACAAGTGGGTCCGGGTGACGGACGCTTAGGCGTTTTCGCTGTCGTCTCAAAGAAATTGCCGGCATCCCAGCCACCGGATGTCACCCCGGCCTTGTGCCGGGGTCCAGTCTTAGAAGCCAACACCGCTGGGCAGCCGACACCGCTGGGTCCCGGCACAAGGCCGGGATGACCGATATCGATAGGGCGAAAACGCCCTCTTAAGCCGCTTCTTCGTTCAGCGTGCCGCGCACCAGCGCATCGTAATCTTCCAGCAGGGTGCGCGTGATCGTGCCGACTTCGAATTTGTAATCGTCGATCTCGCCTACAGGGGTTACCTCCGCGGCCGTGCCGGTGACGAAAATCTCGGACGTGTTGGCAAGTTCTTCCGGCATGATCGCGCGCTCGATCACTTCATAGCCGTGTTTTTTCGCAATACTGATAACCGTCCGCCGGGTGATCCCGTCGAGAAAACAATCCGGCGTCGGCGTATGAATTTTACCATCCTGGATCAGGAAGATATTGGCGCCGGTCGATTCCGCGATCCGGCCGCGATAATCGAGCATCAGCGCATCATCATAACCCTTTGCCTCGGCATCGTGCTTGCTGAGCGTACAGATCATGTACAGGCCCGCCGCCTTGGCGTGGACCGGTGCCGTGTCCGGCGCGGGACGACGCCACTTGGAGGTCGTGAGGCGGATACCCCGCATCCGCGCTTCAGGTGAGAAATAGGACGGCCATTCCCACACGGCGATGGCGACATTGATTTTCGTCTCCTGGGCCGAAACGCCCATCATCTCGCTGCCGCGCCACGCGACGGGGCGCACATAGGCATCTGCAAAGCCCTGCGACGCGACCGTGTCTCGGGTCGCCTGTTCGAGCTCTTCGAGCGAATAGGGGATTTCGAAGCCAAGTTCCTTGCCGGAATCGATCAGACGCTGCGTATGTTCGCGCAGCTTGAAGATTTCGCCGTTATAAACGCGTTCGCCTTCAAATACGCAGCTGGCGTAATGCAGGCCATGAGACAGAACATGAAGCCTGGAATCCCTCCAGGGCACCAATGCGCCGTTATACCAGATGTTGCCGTCCTGATTATCGAAGTTCATCATGGCGTTTATTACTCCGCAGATCGTCCCGAAGACATATTGTTACTATTAAAGCTTGCGATAAGTAACATTCAAAGGCATATATGTCAACATGACTGACATAAAATCAGGCATCAATCCTCTCTTCCTCCGGGAAGAGGATTTACGCCAGGGAATCGAGCTGCTGTATTTCGCCTATCGCGATTTCACGGCCGAACCCGATGCCATTCTCGCCGAGTACGGTTTCGGCCGCGCCCATCACCGGGTAATCCATTTTGTCGGCCGCAACCCCCGCATCACCGTCTCGGAACTCCTCGCGATCCTGAAGATAACCAAACAGAGCCTGTCGCGGGTGCTGGGGCAGCTGGTGCGCGAAGAATTCATCGTCCAGCACGAAGGCACTCAGGACCGCCGTCAAAGACTGCTCGAACTTACGCCCACGGGCATTGCTCTGGAACGCCGCCTGTCGGAATCACAGCGCCGCCGTTTCGCCGATGCCTATCGCCATGCAGGCGCCGAGGCGGTAGAGGGCTATCGGAAGGTCCTTATGGGAATGATCTCCGAAGAAGACCGCGAACGGGTGTTCGGGCCCAAGTCCGGAGACGACGGGGATTAGCCTTTCGCATCTTGATTCGGATCAGGGATACTCATCATCGCAACTGCGTTAATTCGCGACAGGCGCTATCGGAACTGGGACAATCTTTTGCGGGCAGGACGAAACTGTCGCTGAAGGGAGAAACTTCAAAGATGACGAACCTGAAGACTGCCAAGAGATCACCAACGCGCCAGCCCGCAGAATCCATGAAGCCTGTGATCGACCCTGCAGACTGGACCGGCGAACAGCTTACCCGGGAGACCGACTGGCAATTCACGCTCTCCGATATAGAGATCGGGGAAATCGACGCAGCGGTCGCAGGCATCCGGGCGCGCGGTCTCGACATAAAAGATATTACTCTTGCGGATTTCCCGCTGCCGACCCTCGATGCCAAGCTCGCCGAAATCAGGCAGCAAATCATGGAAGGCCGCGGCGTGAGCCTGTTACGCGGCATACCCGTTGAACGGTACGACATGGCGGAAGCCGCCGCGGCATATTGGGGCATCGGCCTGCGGGTCGGTACACCGGTTTCACAGAATCATAACGGCCATCTGCTCGGTCACGTTTATGACCTTACAGGTCCGTCCCGCGACGGTCCCTCCACCCGCGCCTATCATACGAGCGCCTATCTCAACTACCATTCGGATTCCTGCGACGTCGTCGGACTGCTCTGCCTGCAGCCGGCCAGAACCGGCGGAATGAGCTCGGTTGCAAGCTCGGTCGCGATCTATAATGAAATGCTCCGCCGTCGGCCCGATCTCGTCGCCGAACTGGTCAAGCCGTGGTACCGCGACCGCCGGAACGAAATTCCGCCCGGCAAAGACCCCTGGTTCGAACTGCCCGTGTTTTGCTTCGCGGAAGGATATTTTTCGTGCAGCTGGCACAATTACTATATCCGTTCGACCCAGCGTTTCGAGACACTCCCCCGGTTCACCCCGGCCCAGACAGAAGCGCTGGAAATGATGGATATCCTCGCAGACGAGCTGAAACACGAAACCGATTTCAGACCCGGCGATATCCAGTTCCTGCATAATCATGTCATCGTTCACGGACGCACCCAATACGAGGACTGGCCGGAAGAACACCGCAAACGTCACCTGCTCCGACTGTGGCTCGCAACACCCGGCGGACGCCCTCTCCCCAAAGCCGTGCTGGAGCGTTACGTCGGCCTGAAACCGGGACAAAGACCTGCCGGTATCGTCGTTGAGAACATGGACCTCAAAACGCCCCTGACGCCGGAATAGCATTCATCCGCCTGTCGCCAGGGGTGTTGGGGGGAGCCAGATCTGGGCGTGAATTCGACCGACATTTCAGCGTCCTGTCGATTTTTGAAACCAATACCCGCGGAGTATTCGACGCAGGCACTCAGACAGGTTATTAACGTCCCGCAAATCTGAAAATTACCGAATTTAAGTGCAGGAGAAAAAATATGGCCCAGGCCGAAGCAAGACATATTCTGGTTGATTCCGAAGAGCGTTGCGAAGAGCTCAAAACCCAGATCGCGGGTGGTGCTGATTTCGCCGCTGTCGCAAAAGAGCATTCTTCCTGCCCGTCCAGCGCCAATGGCGGCGAACTCGGTTCGTTCGGCCCCGGCCAGATGGTTCCGGAATTCGACCAGGTCGTCTTCAGCGCCCCGGTGAACGAAGTCCAGGGCCCGGTGAAAACCCAGTTCGGTTATCACCTGCTTGAAGTGACAAGCCGCACCGACTGATCGTTTGGCTGCGAGAAGCAGCTGAATTCAGAGGCTGAATTTGGGGCAATCGTGAACGGTATAGCTACACCGTAATTTTGCCTTCCAGATACAATACCGCCTGCCCGCCAATGCCGACGCGGTCGCCCCGGTCTTCACAGACCAGTGCACCACCCCGCGTCGATATCTGGCGGGCGTCCATCCGTGTCTTGCCCAGACGCGTCGCCCAATAGGGCGTCAACATGCAATGGGCAGAGCCGGTAACCGGGTCTTCCGGGACACCGAAGGACGGACCGAAATAACGCGACACGAAATCGACCGCGTCTCCGGGCGCGGTCGCAATCACCCCGCGCGGATGAAGGGTGGCAAGCATTTCCATGTCCGGTTCAAGGGCGGCGATATCAGCTTCAGACCCGAAAACCGCCATGTAGTTGGGCCCCTCAATGACCTCATGCGGCATCTTGCCGAGGCCGCTTATCAAGGCATCCGGGCAATCGACCACCGGTCCGGGATAAGAGGGAAAATCAAGAAACAGCTGCCCTTCCTGCCGCGTGACGGTGAGCTCGCCACTGCGGGTCCGGAACCGTAAAATTTCGGCATCAGGCGCAAAGCGTTCAAAAATCAGAAACGCCGACGCCAGGGTTGCGTGACCGCAAAGCTCGACCTCCAGCGTCGGCGTAAACCAGCGCAGATCGTAACAGGCACCGTCCGTATCCTTTGAATCGGCGGCCACAAAGAACGCCGTCTCGGCGAGATTGTTTTCAGCAGCGATCGCCTGCATCACATCATCCGGGACCCAGGAATCGAGCGGGCAAATCGCGGCCGGGTTGCCACCGAAAACACGGTCGGCGAAGGCATCTATCTGAAAGATGGAAAGCTCCACCGCGTCACGCCCCCTTGAACGGCGCCACCGTGTGACCGTGATCGATCGGCCCGTGCCCCGCCCCGTAGCCGGGGGCGCCTTTGATGGCGGCGACCACATAAGCCTGCGCGCGGGCGACGGCTTCCGGCAGGCCCATTCCCTGAGCAATGCCGGTCGCTATGGAGGACGCAAGCGTACAGCCAGTGCCATGGGTGTGCGTGGTATCGATCCGCCGTGTCTCGAACACGTGAAAGCCGGCA
>CAJQLI010000373.1 GCA_905479125.1 uncultured Alphaproteobacteria bacterium
AAAGTGGTCGAGGGTGAGCGCGAGCGAATCCAGATTTATGAAGGCGTGGTGATTGCCCGTACGAACAAGGCGCTCAATTCGTGCTTTACCGTGCGCAAGATCTCCTACGGCGAAGGGGTGGAACGTGTGTTCCCACTCTACAGCCCGCGGATTGAAAAAATCGAAGTCGTTCGCCGTGGCGCCGTTCGCCGCGCCAAGCTGTATTACCTGCGTTCGCGTCGTGGCAAGTCCGCGCGTATCGCTGAAAAGGTCGACCGTCGCTTCGGCGCTGCCGCAACCGGTGGCAAGAAAGCCTCTCCGGCAACCGCGACAGAGGCTGTCGAGATGAAAGACGAAGCGATGGATCAGGCAACTGTTCCGGCCGCGACGACAGCGACCGAGGAAACTAAAGAGTCCTGATTTCGCTTTGGCGGGCAGGATGGGATGATCTCCGGTCGCGGATGCGACCGGAGTGGGAAGACGCGACCGGTGGTATCGTCACCGGGACGGGATGAGACGCTAAAAGGGATGTATGATGGCCGAACCGAAAACACTGTTCGATAAGATCTGGGACTCTCACCTGGTCGAGGAAAAGGATGATGGCACCTGCATCATCTACATCGATCGCCAGATCATTCATGAAATCACCAGCGCGCAGGCCTTTGACGGGCTTCGCGAAACCAATCGCCCGGTCCGTGTGCCGGACGCACATTTGCTGGTTGCCGATCACAATGTGCCGACGAAAGGTCGTGCCGACGGGATCGAGAATGAAGAATCGCGCATCCAGATCGAACTGCTGGAAAAGAACGCCAAGGAATACGGTCTTCCGTTCATCGACTTTCTCGATGTCCGTCAGGGCATTGTTCATGTCATCGGACCGGAGCAGGGCTTCACTCAGCCCGGCCTGACCCTGGTTTGCGGCGATTCCCATACGGCGACCCATGGCGCGCTCGGCGCGCTGGCATTCGGCATCGGCACGTCCGAGGTCGAACACGTGCTGGCAACCCAGACACTGCTGCAGAAGCAGGCGCAGAACATGCGTATCACGGTGAATGGCGAACTGCGTCCCGGCGTGACGGCGAAAGACATGATCCTTGCCATCATCGGCAAGATCGGCACGGCCGGCGGTACCGGCTGTGTGATCGAATATGCCGGCAAGGCGATTGAAGACATGTCCGTCGAGGGCCGCATGACCGTCTGCAACATGACAATCGAAGCCGGCGCGCGTGCCGGTCTGGTCGCGCCTGACCAGAAGGTTTTCGATTATCTCGCCGGTCGTCCGATGGCCCCGAAGGGTGCTGCCTGGGAACAGGCGGTAGCATACTGGAAGACGCTCATCTCCGACCCGGGCGCCAGGTACGATATCGAAGTCGAAATGGATGCCGCAGATATCGAACCGCAGGCATCCTGGGGCACCAGCCCCGAGATGGTGGCGCCGATCGGCGCGGTTGTGCCGAACCCGGCCGATATCGAAGATCCGGCCAAACGCGAAACCGTTGAAGGTGCGCTCAAATATATGGACCTGACGGCCGGTCAGAAGATGACCGAAATTTACGTCGACAAGGTGTTTATCGGATCGTGCACCAATTCGCGCATCGAGGACATTCGCGCCGCGGCTGCCGTCGCCAAGGGGCGGAAAGTGGCCGACAGCGTCTATGCGATGGTGGTTCCGGGTTCCGGGCTGATCAAGGAACAGGCCGAGGAAGAGGGTCTCGACCAGATTCTGATCGAGGCCGGTTTCGACTGGCGTGAGCCGGGCTGCTCGATGTGCCTTGGTATGAACGGTGACATGCTGCAGCCGGGCGAACGTTCCGCGTCCACCTCGAACCGGAATTTCCAGGGCCGTCAGGGTCCCGGCGGGCGGACCCATCTGGTTAGCCCCGCAATGGCTGCCGCTGCGGCGGTCACTGGTCATCTGGCCGACGTGCGTGAGCTCGTCGACCCGCAAGCTGCCGAATAAGGGAGAACAGGATTATGAAAAAGTTTGAAACCTTCAGCGGCGTCGCCGTACCGTTTCCCGGCCACAATATCGATACCGACCGGATCATCCCCGCACGCTTCCTGAAAACGATCAAGCGTACCGGGCTCGGCGTCAACCTGTTCAACGATATTCGCTATAACGAAGACGGCTCGGAAAAAGAGGATTTCGTCCTCAACCAGCCAGCCTACCGTAAGTCCGAAGTGCTCGTCGCGGGTGATAATTTCGGCTGCGGCTCGTCGCGCGAACATGCGCCCTGGGCGCTAACCGATTTTGGCATCAGATGTGTGATCTCGACCTCGTTCGCTGACATCTTCTTCAACAACTCTTTCAAGAACGGCCTGCTGCTGATCCGGGTATCAGCCGAACAGCGCGACGCACTTCTCGAAGATGCTGCCCGCGGCGAAAATGCGCGGATCAGCATCGATCTTGAAAACCAGAAGATCGTGCGCCCCGATGGCGAGGAAATCCCCTTCGACGTCGATCCATTCCGCAAGCACTGCCTGCTCGAAGGCCTCGACGATATCGGTATCACGCTGCAATCCGGTGAAAAGATTTCCGATTTCGAAGCCAAGCAGAAAGCCGCCATGCCATGGATGCAGGGCGCGCGGGTCTAGTTTTCTCACATCATCTGATCAGGGCTGTCATTCCGGCACAGGCGGGAATCTCCCATGAACAGGTTCGCCGCGTTTGCCGGCGTGACGTTTAATATTTGAAGGAGCAGCCTGATGGCCGCCAATAAAAAAGTTCTCATGCTGCCGGGCGACGGCATCGGTGTTGAAGTCATGTCAGAGGTCCGCCGTCTGATCGACTGGATGGACAAGCGTCGTTCGGTCACGTTCGATGTCACCGAA
>CAJQLI010000374.1 GCA_905479125.1 uncultured Alphaproteobacteria bacterium
GATGACAAACGGCACGATATCACCCGCGCCCAGCGAGAAAGCCCAGACGAAGGTGATCACCGCGACAACCATGCTGGTGCCCCAGGCACGCGCCGTGCCAACGCGCCGGGCGACCCGATGCCAGACCGGCATCGAAACAGCACCGCTCAGAAAATAAACCAGCAGGAAAAGCCCGGTCCATGTTTCCGCCGCGAGCCGGTCGCGAATATAAAACAGCACAAGGACGGCGGGGATGGCACTGGCAAAATTGCTGATGAAATAGATGCCATAGAACCGCCGCGCCCATCCGTCGCGCAGCAGATCCCGAAAACCGCCGGGGGCGGTGGCCACACTGGGGGCGGTGGCCAAACTGGGGGCTTTTGCCGCCGTGCCGGAATGACGCGCATACCAGCGCAAAAACAACAGCCCGCCGACGACCAGCAATACGGCAAGCACCAGCGTCACGACCTGAAAGGCCGCCGCCGCATCGTAGCGGTTGCGCAACACGCTCGGCAGAACCGACGCGGCCAGAATGCCGACAAGGCCAAGCGCTTCGCGGGTGCCGGTGATGCGCGTGCGATCCGGGGATGACGCCGGCCAGAGTGCTCCCAGCGCCTGATAATTGATCGACATGATGCTGAACCCGGTCGTGCAGACGAACACATTGACGGCAAACCAGGCCAGGTGGCCCGTGCCCGACAGGACCGGCGGATTGAACAGCCCGGCGAACCCCGCCAGCAGCAGGAACGCCCCGGCCAGCAAAATCGGTTTGCGACGATGCGCGAAGGCATCGCTGAACGCACCGATCAGCGGATCCTGCACCGCATCGACCACCCGCAACCCCAGCAGCACCGCACCGAGCGCCGCCAGCGAAAGACCATAGGTGGTCGCGTAAAAATCAGGCGCATGCAGGTAGACGGGCAGACCGGCAAAAGCGAGCGGCAGCGCAAGCGCGCCATATAGAAAGAGGTCAGGCCGATTGTGTTTTCGGGGCGGCGCCACCTGTTTACCCTGCGCGGCAGCCGGGCCTGTCATTGCGTCTATCCGCCCAACAACTTGCGGCGGAGTTTCGGCTCGGATGTTTTTTCACCGAGCCAGATATCGAAAAAGCGCCGTCCGAATGCGGGATCGTCAATCGCGCCGATCTGTTTGGAGCCGCCATAGAAAAGCGTTCGTCCGGCTGCATCGCGGATCGCCGTCAGGCTGTCGCCATCGCCGACATCCGGAAATAACGCGGTCAGCCGGGCCGACCAGTCGGACAGTTTTGCCTCGTCGGCGAATCCCTGGTCGCGGATCTCGGTGATCGTGCGCTCTGCGATGTCGCGTCCTTTCAGATCGCGCATATAGCTGAGCGTCAGCGCAAACGGCGCATCGGGCCGCCAGGCCGAGCCGGGGGCGTACAGCGTCGCTTTGTAGACATCCCAGAAAAGATAGGTCAGTACGCCGTCACCGACTTTCCCCGCCTGGGGCACGTATCGGTCTGCCACAAGCGGGTTTGCTGTGACGGCGCCAGGCCACAAAAGAAATGCCGCCAGGATACCGAAGATCACCTTACGCATGTTGCAGTTCCACCTGCATGACATCGGTCCGGCCACAGCGGAAGGCGCCTGCACAGGACGCGAGGTAAAACCGCCAGAGGCGGATAAATTTTTCGTCGTAACCCAAGGCGCGGACGTCATCGATACGCGCATCGAACCGCGCCAGCCAGCGGTCAAGCGTCACCGCGTAATCCTGCCCGAAACGATGCGTGTCGGTGAGCCGCAGGCCAGCGCGCCCGGCTTCTTCGGCGAAACGGTTTTCGCTCGGCAGCATGCCGCCGGGGAAGATATAGCTGCGGACTGCATCGCCCCCCTTGCGGTAGCTGTCGAAATAATCGTTATCGACCGTGATCGTCTGAATGACCGCCCTCCCGGACTGGGCAAGCTGGGCGGCAAGTTTTTCGAAATAGGTTTTCCAGTATCGTTCGCCGACCGCTTCGAACATTTCGATCGAGACGATGGAGGCGAACCTGCCGCGCGGTTCGCGGTAATCCTCCAGCCGAATATCGGCCTGGTCCTGCAGAGTGCTTAATCGGTCGCGCGCATAGGACGCCTGGGCGGGCGACAGGGTCAGGCCCGTCACCCGATGATCGCCGCGCTGAATTGCGCGTTCGGCAAAGCCGCCCCAGCCGCAGCCGATTTCCAGGACATCCCCGGGCGCATCGCCAAGACGGTCAAGGATACGGTCGTATTTGCGCAGCTGGGCGTCGGCAAGCGGCTCATCGGCCGCGTCAAACAGTGCCGACGAATAGCTCATCGTTTCATCGAGCCACAGGCTGTAAAAATCATTCCCCAGATCATAATGCGCCATCACGTTGGCGCGGGCGCGGCGACGGGTATTGGGTTTAAGCAGGGCGCCAATGCCGACCAGCGCGCGCTTTAAAGCATTGCCCGCCACAAAGGGGCGCATCGCTTCTTCGTTGCGGAAAGCAAAATCGACAAGTGACGCGATATCATCGCTTTCCCATTTTCCGGCGCGGTAATCACCGGCAAGCGCCGTATCACCGCCAATCGCCATGTTCCACAGAACGTCGGCGAAATGCACCTTCAGATGACCATGCGGACCCGGGTCCCGGCCGCCGAAGGTCCATATTTTTCCATCCTGGTTTTCATATGTGAAAGAACCGGTCTCGGTACTTTCAAGCACATTCAGGAAGGCTTTTTCGATTCTCTCGTAAAACATTTCTTACGCCTCGTGTCGCGACAATGTCTCTGGTCGGGGAGACAGTTCAGCCCTGTTACAGCCTGTTCCTACAACAATATTACAGGGATGCTGCGTCTGATTCACCGGCTTGTCAGTCACCGCATTCTTTCGTTGTTGAGATTACTGAAAAGATACGCGTCGGCAGCGGTAATGGATTACCTGCTTTTTATCGGCTCCACCCCGTCCCAGGCAGGTTCCGCATCCAGTGCCGCCGCAACGCGCACGGCGCTCCACAAACCGTCTTCGTGAAAGCCGTTTCTCTGCCATGCACCGCAATACCAGGTGTTCCGCGTTCCCTGGATATCGGGGATACGGTCCTGGGCCGAGACTGCTTCGCGATCAAAAATCGGGTGCTCGAATTCAAAGCTGTCATAGACCAGCGCCGGGTCCGGCGCGCGTGCCGGATTCAGGGTTTCGATCAGCGGATACCGCTTGTCCAACGATTGCAGCCGGTTCATCCAGTAGCTCATCGTGATGTGGGATGCATCATCGGCCTGGTCAGCCGCACGCTTTTCCAGCAGATACGTCCAGCTCGACCACGCGGCCCGGCGTTTGGGCATGAAGGAAACATCGCCATGCAGATACGTGCGGTTTTTTTCGAACCGGAAGGCCGACAACACATCGCGCTCCGCCTCGGTCGGATCATCGATCAGCGCCAGCGCCTGATCGGCATGGCAGGCGAATACGACCTGGTCCGCCGCATAGCGCGCGCCGTTATCGGCGGTAACGAAGACGCCCGCATCGCGGCGCTCCACCCGGGTTGCCCCGTGGCGAACGATCTTCCCGCCGAACATATCGGTATAACGCCCGGTCAGGCGCGTGACGTATTCCCCTGCGCCCCCGGTGACCGTGTACCACTGCGGCTGCCCGCTTACCGACAGGAGCCCGTGGTTATGGAAAAATCGCAGGAAGCTGTCGGCGGGAAAATCGAGCATGGTTGCCGTCGGACAACTCCAGATTGCCGCCCCCATCGGCAGTATAAAATACTGCCTGAACCAGTCGCCAAGCTGCATCTCATCAAGGCATTCACCCAGAGAAATGCCTGAACGGTACTTAGCGCCACCCGCCATGTATGCCGGCGCTTCGCGAAAGAACCGCAGGACGTCTCTCATCATGCGCCAGTATTGCGGCCGCACCAGGTTGCGCTTCTGGGCGAGCACATTCCACGGCTTGGGCGTGCCGTATTCGAACCAGCCATCATCCGCCGTCAGCCCGAAAGACATATCCGACTTGTGCACCGGAACATCGAGCTCAGCGAAAAGCTGTGCCAGCAATGGGTAGTTACGATAGTTGAAGACGATGAAGCCGGTATCGACGGGAATTTCAATGCCCGGGGCCGGACGGGCGATCACGGTCCGCGTATGACCGCCGAGATAGTCGTTCTTTTCGAAAAGAGTCACATCGTGATGCTGGGACAGGAGATACGCCGCCGAAAGTCCCGATATGCCGCTGCCGATGACGGCGATTTTCATGTATCCGGTCCGTTATTCTGATTTGGAAGTATATCTGATTGGACCAATCCGTTTGAAGGAGCAGGTCCGGCAAATTGAACGCCCATGGATCGATAAGCCTCTAACGATTTTGTTTACGCCTGCAGCCTAATATCGGATTGCCCGGAAGCGGGCCAAAAGCGGATCAGAACCGGAATTCCGGTAATTATCGACCGAATGTGAAGAAATGCCCCGTTTGGTCAGCAACTTCTATCACTGATCCTGTAATCCGTCATCGATACACCCGCGTATAAATACTAACCACTAAGTCAGTATCTGTGTGCAGGGGTGGTCGACCGCGAAAAGTGGCAGCGGCGGCAGTAATGAGTAAAGGACCAGGTAATGCTTTTGGATCAGATAAGCGGCGTAGCACCCAGTTGGGTGGACAGGCTAACTCTGGAAACGCTGGCGGCATCGGAAGCCCCGGCGATACGCAGACACCTCGGGCGTCTTGAGGAGTTCGATCACTATAGCCGCTTTTTCTCCGCCATGTCCGACGAAAATATCGACCGGTATGTTGAACGCCTCGATTGGGGACGGATGATTGCGGTCGGCCTGTATCAGGATGATGACCTGATCGGCATTGCCGAGCTTGGCTGGGAAAAAGACGGATACCCGGATATCGCGGAAATGGCCGTGACCGTCGACAGCGCCTATCGCCATCGCGGTATCGCCGGGTGGCTGGTCAAAGAGGTGGTGGAACGCGGACGAAAAGCGGGTGTCCGCCGGATGGAAGCATGCTGGATCAGCGGTAACGACTCGATCGCCAAAATTATGCGCGGCTTCGGAGCACAGGTGTGGCTCAACGGTTCACACTGGTCCGGCATTGCCGAGCTGGACTGACGCTGCACAGCGACAGGAACAGCGACAGGGAACACATCATGAATGAACGTCAACCCACAGAGAATCCCGGCACCCGAAAAGAAATTCTTCAGACCTCGTTCCCGGCAG
>CAJQLI010000375.1 GCA_905479125.1 uncultured Alphaproteobacteria bacterium
CGCGTGTGAATCGAAAGCGAACGGTTCGGCAAAACCGTCAAGCCCGCGTTCGATCAGGTTGCGCCATCCCCCTCGGGTGCTGCACGCCGGGTGCCGTAACCCGCGACATAAAGCCGGTCCTCGGCGCGCGTCATCGCAACATAGAGCAGCCGCCGGTATTCTTCGTCCTGGCGATCCTTTTCGATCCCGCTCAGTCTCTTGGCCTGGCGTTCCTGCACATGGGTACGCGGCGGCCACAGCATGACCTCCCGCTCGCCGGTTTCATCCCACAGCAGCCCTGTGCCGGGCCGGGGTGTCTGCATCGTGTCGGCAAGAAAAACGATCGGCGCCTGCAGCCCCTTCGCGCCATGAACGGTCATGATGCGGACTTCGTCGCGCACACCCTGATCAAGGTCGCGTTTGATCTGGGCTTCGCCCTCTTCAAGCCAGCGCAGGAATCCCTGCAATGACGGCGGATGGGATTGCTCATACCCAAGCGCCAGTGCCAGAAATTCGTCAATCGGATCATTCGCTTCATCGCGCAGGCGGGCCAACAAGTGCGCCCTGCCCGTCATGGGACCCAGAATATGCGCAAAAAATTCATAAGGTGGCGTCATGTCGGCGCGGTTCATGATATCGGTCAGCGTCCGGTAGGCCGCCGAACACGCCGGATCGTGCCGGGCATGGTTGCGGAGCGACGACCAGACGGAACCATCACGGCCATGACAGATATCAAAAAGCCGGGCCTCGTCGAATCCGATCAACGGCCCTTTCAGGATGGCGGCAAGGTTGAGATCGTCCTGCGGCATCAGCGCAAATGCACCCAGGGCGATGAGATCCTGAACGGCGAGCTGATCGGTCAGCACCATCCGGTCCAGCCCGGCGACATCGACGCCGCGGTTCTTCAATTCCCGGATCAGGTTATCGACAAGATCCGTACGGCGACGCACCAGCACCATGATATCGCCTGGGCGGATCGGCCGGTCGGCGCTATCGAGGCGGACGTCATCGCGCAGCCAGCCGTGAATACGCCCGGCAATTGCATGGGCAAGTCGCAGCGCCGGGGTCTGATCGTTGCGTAGTGTATCAGGGCTCGCCCAGGGATCGGCCTCGGCACGATCTTCGGGAATGACCGGGGGCCACAACTCGACCAGACCGGCCTGGCCGCGGCGATGCGCGGTATGACTGATCCCGGATGCCGCCACGCCGCTGCGCACTTCATCATCCGCGAACACGGCATCGACGGATTGCAGCACCGCGGATGCAGAGCGGAATGACACGTCGAGTGGCACACGGTGCCAGTCCTGTCCGGCGGCACGCGTGCGCTCTTCGAAATAGTTGCTCATCGTCGCGAATTCATGGGGTGCCGCCCCCTGAAAACTGAAGATCGACTGTTTTTCGTCACCTACCGCGAAGACGGTCCGCACCCGTTCCTGAGCGCCCTTGCCGGCATAAAATTCATCTGCGATGGCGCGCACCACCGCCCACTGATCTGCATTACTGTCCTGTGCTTCATCGATCAGGACATGGTCGATACCGCCATCAAGCTTGTAGAGCACCCACGGTGCGGCACGTTCGACAAGGGCACGGGCGCGAAGGATCAAATCGTCATAGTCGAGCAGCGCATTGCGGCGTTTGTGATCCTCGTAGCGGTCGATCAGCGCGGTCGCGATGGCGACGATCGCAGCCGTTGCTTCTGCCGTCAGGATGGCGCGGCGTTTCTCAAACACGGCCAGCACCCTGTCCGCCTCGGGCCCCATCACATCCGGTATCTCCGGCATGGCGGCACAGGCCGCCTTGCTGGCAAGAGACGCGCGGATGGTGCCGCCACCCGTCAGAAAGGCCAGGGCATATTCGTCAAACCCGGCAGTCCGGTCGTCTCCCGATGCGGCCAGCCAGGGGGCAATCCGCGCGGCCTTTTCCTTGTCCTGCTTGCCGCCCGCTGACAATGCCGTGACCGCTTCACGCAGCCCGAGCACATCGACGACGGCATCATCCGATGCCGCGGCAATAAGGGCATCAACCGTCTCGCCGGCTGCAACCTCAAGCAGGTCCCGCGCCGCCTGGGTTGCCCGGTCCGCACTTCCATGGGCCTCTATCAGGCGGCGCAAACGCCCGCGGCTGGAAGCGATCTGCATCATCAGCCCGGCAAACTCATCCTCATGCACCCAGCCGGTCACGGTGTCGAGCGCACCGGCCAGTTCATCATCGGCACCTTCGCGCGCGCTGATCAGGATATCGTCCCGCGCCGCTTCGAGTACTTCGGCGGCGGTACGTTCATCCATCACTTCGAAATGCGGGGCGAGGCCCGCTTCGACGGGAAACCGGCCAAGCAACGATTCACAGAAGGCATGAATGGTCTGAATTTTCAGTCCGCCCGGCGTATCGAGCACCTGCGCGAACAGCCGTCGCGCCAGCGCGCGCACGGCATTATCGGGCGTCTCGCCAGTCAGGGCGACAATCGCGGATGTCAGCGCATCGTCATCCATGACGGCCCATTCACCAAGCAGGCGGCGAATCCGGTTCTGCATTTCGGCCGCCGCCGCGCGCGTAAACGTCAGGCACAGGATTTTCCCGGCATCGGTGCCCGCTAGCAGCAGGCGTAACACACGGTCGGCCAGCACCTTGGTCTTCCCCGACCCCGCAGAAGCCGACACCCAGACCGATGCGGTCGGCGTCGCCGCAATGGTCTGGTTGGCATACTTAACGATTTCGCCCGGCCCTATTTCATCCGGCCTGATCTCGTTCGGTCCTGCCGGAAGAGTTTCAGGAATTTCTTCGGTCATTCATCACCCCCCGCCGCAGCCCATTCCTGCACACGTTCGAGATGCTCGAAGTCCGAATAACGTGGCGCAATATCCGCATCGGGACGCGCCAGGTAGACGGTCGCGGGATCGTCATAGTAATCGAGCAGCGCGATCAGTCCCGCAAGCGCCTGTTCGGCCAGCTCGTCCGGCTTGTCACCCGCAGCGCTTATCTTGCCCGCCGGGTCGCCACCGGACAATTTCCAGTAGGTCAGCGCCGCGACCTCACCCGGGTCGATATCGGGAAACGCGCCATTGCGGATCATCGCCGCTTCCAGCGACAATTGCGGTGACAGCCCGGCCATGACGTCCTTCTTGGACGGCACGGCGCCGGTCTTGTAATCGATGACCTCGTAACCGCCACCGGCCAACAGGTCGATCCGGTCGGCGCGGGCGCGCAGACGGAACGGACGTACCCGGTCGTTCAGTTCCAGCAGGCCGTCGATCTCGGTAAACCGGCGGACAACGCCGGGGCTGCGTTCCGCTTCACGCGCGACGATCCATTCGGCAATGCGCTCGAAGCGCGGCCACCAGAATGCTCGGATACCCGGCCGGTCGAGCCATGGCGAAAATTCCTCGGCGCCGATCCGCAACAGGGTGTCCAGCGCATCGGGCGGCAGCTCGCCGGCGATTTCGCCCAAGAACCGATCTATCGCGTTGTGAATGATGGACCCGCGATCAGCCGCACCGGGATCGGCATCGATCACATCGAGAGCCCGCAGGCCGAGAATCCGTTTCGCATAGATCGCGTAGGGATCGCGGATGAGCGTTTCGATATCGGTGACCGATAGCTGGTTGGGCCGCGCCGAGACCGGCGGCTGCGGGGCGGGCGCGCGAATCTGGACCGGCGGCCGCCGCGAATCGACTTCACCCTGCCATTGCAGCCACCGCGCCTGATCCGCCTGCCAGGCTTCCAGGATTTCCGCCCCGGCATCATTCGCCGATAGCAGCGTTTCAAGCCGGGTCAGCCAGCGTGCTGGAACGGTTGGAGACCCATCGACCCGGGTCGACCGGGTGAGCACAACGTCCGGCGCAGCAAATCCCTGTACGAAATCATGCGCCGTGAGCCCGATCCGGCGTTCCGGCGGCGCGAGACCGAAGGCGGCGCGCATGGGCCGGCTCATCCACGGGTCCGCCGGAGGGTCGGGCGGCCAGACCGCCTCGTTCAACCCGCCGAGAATCATCAGGTCCGCCTGTTGCAGCCGGGCTTCGAGCAGTCCCCAGATATTCAGGCGCGGGTGACGCCCGTAAAGCGGTCGCACCACCATGCCCGCCATCAGGGCATCCAGCAGGGCCGGCCATTCGCGCCCGGCCAGCGGCGGCAGCATCTCCAGCGCCGAGCGCAGATCGTTGATCAGGGTGGCGGCCGCCTCGCCTGCTTCACCGGCCCAGAGACGCTCCACGCCTGTTTCCGAGTCCGAGGCGGCAAGCTTTTCCGCAAAAGTGACGTGGGCCTCGAGCAGCGCGACCGGTTCTACCCGCCGCTGCCTCATCAGGTCGGTAAACGGGCGGGCGATTTCTTCGAGGTCTTCCGCCCAGAGCGTTACGCCGGCTTCGGGTTCAATATGACGCAGGGCGTCGCGGAGCCCGGCAAACCCGGGGATCGGGCGCGCGCCGCGCAGAACCGTCAGCTCCATCTCCCGAACACGGTCCCGGAACGACGCCGGATCCATGCCGCCGGCCGCCAGCGGATGTTTGAGTACGGCGAGCACCGGTACAGGCGCAGCATCAGCGGCAACGACATCCGCGGTCAGTCTCAGGAATACGCCGGGTAAGGTATCGGCAAGCGGCGTGCCGCCGGAATCGTCGATATCGATATCCCAACGCCGGAGTTCCGCCGCGACCCGGCGAGCCAGGCGCCTGTCCGGCGTGATCAGGGCTGCCGTCCGCTGCTCATCTTCGAGAGCTTCGCGCAGCATCAGCGCAATAGACAGGGCTTCGGCCTGCGGTCCGGGACAATCGATCCGCCGCACACCTGAAAATGCCGGGCCTATATCCGGGGGCAGAGAAACCGTGGCCGCAGTTGCAGGCGGCCGCAGCGCCCCGTTCACAGTATCGATCCGTGGGTTTCGGTTTTCCGGTGCGGCGCGCCAGTCAACGACGTCTTGAATGTCGAGGCCAATGCGGCGCAGCAGCCGGGCCATGCCGTATTGAGGGTGCGACGGGCCGAGCGCATCCAGACTATCCGCATCCAACGTTTTATCGAGACCGGGAAGGATAAGAAGGCCGGTCTCCAGCCCCGCAACACAGGCCAGCAAATCCGCCGTCGCCGGGATACTGCCGGTCGAACCCGCCGCAATAACAGGACCGGCGGGTGGCGCTTCGCGCCAAAGCGCGATCTGGGCCTCGATCAGCTGGTTGCGCCGGTCAGCGGCATCCAGACACCCGTGCTCCGCGAGAATGGCGGGCCAGTGCTCGGTGACGATCTGCAGGAACACGAGGGTTTCCTGCCAGTGCTGAGAGAACCGTTCAGGCACGATGTTTTCAAGATCAGCGAAACTCAGCCGCTCCGTCCGCACTTCATCGATCAGCCGGCCAAGCTCGTTGGCAAGCCGCGCCGCATGGGCGGCGGACATGGTTACATCCTGGGCCATGATCATCCGCGACAGGAGCAATTGGCGCCGCAGCGGGGGCATTGCCGGCGGCAGGTCCGCCATGCCTGTCAGACCGGGTTCCTCGGAGGCGAGGAACCCTATTTCATCCTCGTCGATATCGCCGATCGGCGTCATTGTCGGCAGGAGTGCCGGCCTGCCATCGGTTGCGCGCAGAAACGCCTCGCCCAGTGCCCGGCAGGCGCGCCGGGTCGGCAAGAGGATGCGGATATCGGCAAGCCCCGCCGGATCGCCGCCAAAGCGATCCAGAATGCCGGCCGCCAGCGCATCCACAAACGCGGCCCCCGCGGCGATGGAATAGACATTGTCATGCGGGGTGCCGGTTTCCATCGCGGCGCTCAGAACAGCAAACGGACGCGGGAGCCTTCGCGTTCCAGAATTTCGGCATCCGCCTCGGCAATCGCAGGCGGCGTGCCGACATGATACCAGTCGCCATCATGGGCAATCCCGAACAGACGCCCCGCTTCCAGCGCACGATCATACAGCACGTTCATCGAGAACGGACCGTCAGGCGCATCGGCAAACAACCGCGGATGCAGAATCTGAACGCCGGTAAAAACAAAAGGCGCAACAACCCGTTCGGGCCGTCTTTCAAGCAGTCCGACCGGATCCATCAGGAAGTCACCATGCCCGTCATACCCTGTCGACCGTACCGTCGACGCCAGCAACAGAAGGGCATCCATTTTGTCGTCTTCCCATGCAGCGGCCAGCCGGTGCAGCGCCGGCATCGTTCCGTCACGCCAGACAACGTCGGCATTCGCGGCATAGAAAGGCGCGTCTCCCAGCAGGGGCAAAGCCTTCGTGATGCCACCGCCGGTTTCCAGCAGATCCTCCTCGCGCGAGATCACAATCGACGGCGACTTACGGCGTTCCAGATGATCTTCGATCTGCTGGGGCAGCCAGTGCGTGTTTACCACCACATTGGCGACCCCGGCATCATCGAGCCGGTCAAGCGCGTGGTCGAGCATGGTTGCACCCCCCACTTCAAGAAGGGGCTTGGGCACGTTCTGGGTCAAAGGCCGCATGCGCAGGCCAAGACCGGCAGCCAGCACCATGGCGTGGCCGGGCACGAAATCGGGGCGTCCTGAATTTTTGAACACCACCATCAGGCACCTCCCGGTGCAGGCGGTACAATGCGCATTTCTGCGGGTATGTAAGTATCCAGCCAGTGTTTCAGAGGTGCGAGCGACGGGTGCGCCGCTGCGCGTTCAAGCAATCGCCAAAGCCGCGGGACATGGTGGAGGTAATCATCCTTGCCATCGCGATCACGCAGCCGCGTGAAAATTCCAAGAACCTTGCAATGCCGCTGCGCGCCCAGGATGACACAGGAAATATCGAACGCATCCGGATCAAGGCCCGGAAAAGCGGCAAGGTAGCGATCACGCGATGCGGCACGGACACCGTCATCCACATCGCGGCGCGCATCTTCGAGCAGAGAGACAAAGTCGTAGCTCACCGGGCCCTCCACAGCGTCCTGAAAATCCAGCAATCCGCACGCTGCAGTGCCCTCACGTTCGGCAATCCGCATCAGATTGTCGACATGAAAATCACGCAGCACCAGGGTATCCGGAACGTGGCGCGCGCGCGGCAGCAGTTCCGCCCAGACGTCACGATAGGCAGCGACAGCCGCCTCAGTTGCTGACTGCCCGCTCACCGCAGGCAGGTACCATTCGGTCAGCAACAACGCCTCGGTCAGCAACAACGCGTCATCATAAACCGGCGTGCCCCGCGGCACGGCATCGGCAGCAGGCGCTCGATGCAGATCAATCAGCACATCGGTCGCAAGTTCATACAAGGGCAGCGCCTTCTCGCCCGCATCCATAAGACGGCTGAAAGTGGCGTCACCCAGATCTTCGAGCAGCAGAAAGCCTGCGCCCGTATCTTCCGCCAGAAGCCGCGGCGCGCTGAACCCCATAGCCGATAACTGGCTGGCGATCCTGATAAACGGTCGGATGTCCTCGCGGTCGGGCGGTGCATCCATCAGGACGGCGCGTTCTCCCGGTCTCGTCACCCGCTCGTACCGGCGGAACGACGCATCTGCCGCGAGGGTGACATGATCAGCCCCTGGCCAACCGGCGGAAGCGAGGAAATCCTCTATCTGTGAAGTGCGGCTCATGTCGTTTCCGGTCCCGTTGCCAGTTTTGTCTCCAGCCCCGTGACAGTGGCAATCCGCGCAGTCTCGTCAGAGCCGAAGGCGAGATCAATGCGGATATGCTGCATCGGCAGCAGGTGCTCTATTCGCTCGGCCCATTCGATCACGGACACGCCGCCCGCAAACGCGTCCTCTATGCCGATTTCCCAGACTTCTTCGGGTTCTTCCAGACGATACAGGTCGAAATGGTAGAGTGTAAAATCCGACAGCTCATAGAGCTGAACCAGCGTGAAGGTCGGGCTCGGCACGTGTTCGATATCGATACCGCAGGCGCGGCCGAGCGACCGGATCAGGGCACGGGCAAAGACCGTTTTCCCTGCCCCGAGGTCACCTGTCAGCGCGATAATATCTCCGGGTGCCAGCCGGGCCGCAAAGGTCGCAGCAAGCGCTTCTGTCGCCGCAGGATCGACCAGCGGTATCGTTTGAACCTGGGGAGCAGTTTGGAGAGCGGCCATGGGAATGGTTTATCCCTGCCGACGATTCCCCGCAACGGGGCATCCGAACGTTTACCGGGCGACCCCGGCCGCCCTGCCCGCACACCTGCGCTCAGACCTGCCGGGCTTCCCGGTAGATATCTTCCTCGGCGCGGCGCGCGGGCAGCCGGCAAACCACCTTGGTGCCGACGCCGGGCGCGGATTCAAGCTCCACGTCGCCACCGTGCAGTTTGATGAAGCTCTGAACCAGAGACAGCCCGAGACCGACACCGGTGCGCCGTGCTTCAGGCTGATCACCGCGCTCGAACCTGCCGAGGATACGCGCCTGATCTTCTTCGGGAATACCGATGCCGGTATCGGTGAAAGTGATGATGATGTTGTCTTCGACGCGCCGGGCGGACACCGTTATCTCGCCTTCTTCCGGCGTGAATTTCACGGAATTGCTCAGGATATTGAACAATGCCTGCTTCAGGCGGCGTTCATCCGCCAGGATCAGACCAATATCTTCAGGACAGTCGAAATCGAGCTTCAGGCTTTTACGCAATACCCGTTCGCGCGTCAGGCCCAATACGCTTTCGAGGAGCACATGCACACTCACGGTTTCGAGTTCCAGGGACATATGACCGGATTCGATCGTCGCAAGGTCCAGAATATCATCGATCAGTGACAACAGGCGCTGCGAGGATTCGTAAATGCCCCTTCCGTACTCCGTCTGTCTCTGGTTGAGATCGCCGAAATATTCACCGGTCAGAATTTCTGAAAACCCGACAATGGTATTGAGCGGCGTCCGCAGTTCATAGGACACATTGGCGATGAACTCGGATTTCAGCCGGTCGGCGGTTTCCAGCGCTTCATTGCGTTCACGCAGGAACTGTTCGACACGATGCGAATCAGATACGTCGACATAGGACAACAACATGGCCCCGTCGGGCAGCGCGACGGTCGCAAAGTCGACCACCGACCCGTCCGCACGCTCAAGCCGGCCCGATTTCCCTTCACGATCGGTCAGCAGGTTTATGTGATCGGCCTTGCTGTTTTCCCAGTCGCCATGGTCCAGAAAATCGCGCATCCACTCTACCAGCTCGGAGATATGAGGCGCGGCAGACAGTTCATCCTCACCGAGCTGCCAGACCCGGCCAAAGGCAGGGTTACTGAGCTGCAACCGCCCGTCGCCGCCGATCACGGCGACCGCTTCATACAGGTTGTCGAGAGTTTCTTTCTGAACAGCAATCAGCGTGTTGTAGGAGCGTTCCAGCGCCAGCGACGCCGTCACATCTTCCCAGGTCATTAACAGACCGCCGAGCGGGTGCGGCGTAACGACAAGCCGCAGGGTTTTGCCGTCGGGCAGGTGTATCAGCTCCTCCAGCGGGTCCAGCAGAGAGGTGAACATCGCGGTCCGCGAACCCTTAAAGGCGGGGAAGTTCGCCTGCTCGGGAATTTTGCGCTCTTCGCGCAGTTCTTCGAGAATTTCGCCCGCCTTGGGCCTGCTGCGCAGGAATGTATCGTCCAGGTCCCACAGTTTGACATAGGCGTTATTGAAAAATTCGAGGCGCTGATCGGCCCCGAAAATCGCAATCGCCGTGCCGAGGTTGTGGAGGACCTGCTGATGGTTCTCGATATGGCGGTCGAGCTCGGACCTCATTTCCTGCGCTTCCGTCCGGTCGATAGCGAACCCGCCGATCGCGCCGTCGCCACCGATAGGCGCTTCGGTCAGTTCCATCAAGCGGCGCGCGCCGGCGGTCACAATATTATGGGTTTCGGTCTGGCGGTCCCGCGTCTCCGCCGCCTGCGCGGCCAGGGCACGCCCGTTCTGCGCCACTGCGCTGGCCGCCAGTTCAGGCAGGGCCGTGGCATCGGCACCCGATGCAGCTTCGACCGCATCGCGATACGCCGGGTTCACATAATCCAGGTCGAGCGACCGTAAACGCCGCCAGACAGGAAAGGGGAAAGAATCCAGCAACTTGCGATAACCTTCGCCAATGCGCTCCGCGTCGGCGGTTTCAGCGGCGGCAGCGCTGTCGTCACGTATCCAGAGAACGGCAAGGTGGCCGGATTCCCCTTCGCCGATTGCACGGCCGCGCAACGCGTAGCGCCGCTCGGACGTACCCGGCACAATTTTGTCGAACGGTTTGCCGGTAGCGATCAGGTCATTGATCGCTGCGCTGATAGCAGCCCTGTTGTCGTCGGAAACAATTTCGGCAATCCGGGCGCCGTTCAGGACGTCGGCCTGATCGCACCCGATCATGCGTGCGGCAGACTCGGAGACTTTCTGGTCGCCGGTACCTGTGTCCCAACAGACAATTGCCTGGGGCGCGCTGTCGAGCAATGCCTGTTCGCGTTCAAGACGTGCTCCGAGGTCGACGGCGCGCGCCGCAGCATCCCGAAATTTGCTCCGGAAATATGCTGTCCCGAATATCAGGAAGGGTGTCAGCACAAAACAAAGCGCTGCAACGATTGTCACCCCATCCAGAACAGGGGCCCCGCCGGCAGCACTATCGGCCGCCTGCGCGGCACCGGACAGCACCGGCACGGCAGCTGCGCCCAGACCGATAGACGGGCGGACGTATGTCAATATGGGCGTCGGACGCATTTCTCTCCGAGCCTGTTTCCCCCGGGACCGCCCCGACGACCCGGGAATCGTGTCCCGGAAATCGTCGCAGCGGCACCCGCTACAGAATGTGCGTTATCGCGGCCTTAATAGATGGCCCCGAATGGTTAACGCGACATTAATACCTGTAATGATCCGGCTTGTAAGGTCCTGCGGAATCAAGGCCCAGATAATCGGCCTGCTCGTTCGAGAGCGTCGTCAGCTTCACGCCCAGTTTTGCGAGATGAAGTGCTGCGACTTTTTCGTCGAGATGCTTGGGCAGAACATAGACTTCGTTCTTGTAGTTCGCGCTGTTTTCCCAAAGCTCGAGCTGCGCCATGACCTGGTTGGTGAACGATGCGCTCATCACGAAGCTCGGATGCCCCGTCCCGCAGCCGAGATTGACCAGCCGGCCCTCGGCGAGAACGATCAGTTTTTTGCCGTCGGGGAATTCAACTTCATCGACCTGCGGCTTCACGTTGTCCCACTTGTAATTACGCAGCGATTCAATCTGAATTTCGCTGTCGAAGTGGCCGATATTGCAGACGATGGCCCGGTCTTTCATGTCACGCATGTGATCCAGCGTGATCACGTCGATATTGCCGGTCGTCGTGACGAAGATGTCACCGATTGACGCGGCATCGTCCATGGTCACGACCTCGTAACCTTCCATCGCGGCCTGCAATGCGCAGATCGGATCGATTTCGGTAACCAGAACGCGCGCACCCTGGTTGCGCAGGCTGGCAGCCGAACCCTTGCCGACATCGCCATACCCGGCAACGACGCCGATCTTGCCCGCGACCATCACATCGGTCGCACGCTTGATGCCATCGACGAGGCTTTCACGGCAGCCATAAAGGTTGTCGAACTTGGACTTCGTAACAGAATCGTTGACGTTGATGGCAGGCACAAGCAGTTCGCCCTTTTTCATCATGTCATAGAGGCGATGCACGCCGGTCGTGGTCTCTTCGGACAGGCCTTTGATGTCTTTGAGCAATTCCGGATATTTTTCGTGCATGATCTGGGTCAGATCGCCGCCGTCATCAAGGATGAGGTTCGGCGTCCATCCACCCGGACCTTTGAGGGTCTGTTCGATACACCACCAGAATTCTTCGTCGGTTTCACCCTTCCAGGCAAAGACCGGCACACCCAGGGCGGCAACCGCGGCGGCTGCCTGATCCTGCGTCGAGAAGATGTTGCACGAGCTCCAGCGCACCGTCGCGCCAAGCGCGGTCAGCGTTTCGATCAGAACCGCGGTCTGGATCGTCATGTGGAGGCAACCGACGATGCGGGCATCCTTGAGCGGTTGCGAGTCACCGAATTCCTCGCGCAGTGCCATCAGGCCCGGCATTTCGGTCTCGGCAATGGCGATTTCCTTGCGGCCCCAATCGGCCAGGGACATATCGGCTACTTTATAATCGGTATCGGCGCTCATAAGTTCGCTCCAGAATCAGAAATTCAAAAAATCGGGTTGGTTTCATCCCAACATGCATCCCACCATTTATTCAGGGACATCTCGTTGGATTCGCGAGGGGTATAGCAGGCGGCAAAGCGCAAGATCAAGGATCAGGGTTAACACCCGCCATCGTGACATATTCAAGTGATAGACAATTTTGCCGGGAATATGCCAGAATACTATCAACAAAACATAAAAGTGAGGAACCAAGCCGTGGCGACCAAGGCATCCGACACTTACAAGTTGAAACCCGTAGCACCATATAAAGTAGATCCGCCGGGCGCGATCAAAAAAATGCCGTCCCCGCGGGAGATGCATCACGTCCATATCTTCTCAGACGACAACTACGACGCGATGGTTGAATTTTACCAGATGATCTTCAATGGCGAGATCACCAATGTGAACAGCCATGAAAACCGGATGGAGCTCACCTTCATCACGTATGACGACCATGACCACAGGGTCGTCGTGATAAAGCGGCCCGGCTGGGGGAAAAAGCCGGACAGACCTGTCGGCCTGTCGCATATCGCCTTCGCCTATAACAGCCTCGGCGAGCTGATCTACATATACAAAACGCTGAAGGCAGCCGGTTACCCGCCACCGCACTGGACGGTAAACCACGGCAATTCGACATCTTTCTATTACAAAGACCCGGACGGAAACGAAGTCGAAACCATGCTCGACAACTTCTCATCGCTCGACACCCAGGATTACAAGCGCTTCTACCAGTTCACCGAAGATTTCGGTGACATGGCGGAAGGAAACTTCGATCCCGACAAGATGGTGGAACTGTACGAATCCGGCGTCCCGGATTCGGTCCTGCTTGATCGCGAAGAAGTCCGCAGGATGGCGCGGGAGGGCAAACTCTAAACAGGATCGGAACGATATTCTGACGTACCAGCAGACCCAATCCGCGTAGTGAGCTTACTTCGTGTATGCGTATGAAAAGCAAAATTAATCGCATCCGACGGCACAACATAACAATCCCAATAGCGCCGCGGAGCATTGGAGGAAACGTCACATGAACAATCGATATTTTCTGACCTCAAAGATTCTCCCGGGACTCGCTGCCGCACTGGCAGCCGTCACAGTTTCCCTGACCGCCACCGCCGAGCCCGTCAAAATCCGTATACAATGGTCGGTCGCACCCGCTCATATCACGCCACTGATTCCCCACGCACCGAAAAGCATCTACAAGAATTACGGCAAAAGCTATGTCGTCGAACCCGTGCGCATGCGCGGTAGCGGTCCGGCATTGCAGGGTATTGCCGCCGGCGAACTCGACCTCGGGGGCATGAGCATTCAGGCACTTGCGCGCGGCGTAACCCGCGCCAAGCTTGATCTCAAAGTTATCGCCCAGGTGATGTCGGGCGGTGTAGACGGCTACGGCTCATCGGAATTTTACGCCCGCGAAGGTGAAATCAACAAACTCGAAGACCTCAAAGGCAAGATCATCGCGGTCAATGCCCTGGGCAGTTCCATCGATGCAGCCGTGCAGGCACAGTTCGGCAAATTGGGCTGGAAAGTCGGCCGGGATTATCAGGTCGTCGAAGTCCGTTTCCCGGCCATGCTGCCGGCGCTTCAGTCGAAGCGTGTCGACCTCGCGCCGCTGCTGACGCCTTTCAACCTGATCGCCAAGAAAAAAGGCGGCGTAAAATTCATGTTCAATATGCGCGATGCGCTGGGCGCGACCGAAACCCTGCAATGGATCGGCAAAGCCGACTGGATCAAAAAGAACCGTGCCGCACTGGTTGATTTCATGGCCGACCACATCCGCTTCCGGACATGGCTTTACGACCCGGCGAGCCGAGAAGAGGTTCTCGCGACGCTTTCCAAGATCACCAAGCGGCCGGCGAAGAACTACGCGTCCTGGGCATTCACCAAATCGGATAATTACCGCGAACCGAATGCCCTGGTAAACGTTACACGGATGCAGAAGAACGTGGATGACCTGCTGAGCCTTGGCATTCTCAAGACGAAGATCAAGGTCAGCGACTACGTCGATCTGTCGATCGCGCAGGAGGCAGCAATCCGCGCTGCCAAATGAATATGTCACCAGCGCCCGCAGAATCGGGGAACCCGGGCGGTATATCGATCCGCTCGGTATCCCACGAATACAGGCCGGCACGTGGCCGGCCTGTATTGGCACTCGACGATATCAACCTGGAAATTGGCGATCGGGAATTCGTCGCGATTTTAGGGCCGTCAGGATGCGGCAAGTCGACACTTCTGTACCTTCTCGGCGGCTTCATGCCGCTGCAGCAGGGTGGCATCTCGGTCAATGGAAACGACGTTACCGGACCGGGGCCCGACCGCGGCATCGTTTTCCAGCATTTTGCCCTGTTTCCCTGGAAAACCGTCCGCCAGAACGTGCTCTACGGGCTCGAAAAGCAGGGCCTGCCAAAAGCAGAGCGCGAACAAACTGCCCGCCACTTCATCGATCTCGTGCACCTGTCCGGATTCGAAGACAGCTATCCGTCTCAGCTTTCAGGCGGCATGAAGCAACGGGTCGCGATTGCCCGTACCCTTGCCATCAACCCGAACACCCTGCTGATGGATGAGCCGTTCGGCGCGCTGGATGCCCAGACGCGTAACCTGATGCAGGAAGAACTGCTCGCCATCTGGAACCGGTCGCCGACGACCGTCGTCTTCGTGACCCATGACGTGCGCGAGGCAGTGCTGCTGGCTGACCGGGTTGTCGTGATGACGGCCCGCCCCGGCCTCGTGAAGGAAATTATCGACACCCGTTTCGAGGGCGGCATGAACGCCGAAATTGCCAAGTCGCGGGAATTTCTGGACCGGGTGGATGAAATCTGGGACCTGGTGCGCGAAGAAGCAATCGTCGCCGATTCCGCCACGGCCGGATAACCTCATGCGGCTGGTCCACACGCTTTGGCGTTTCACGCCGTTACTGCTGCTTGCCCTCGCGTGGGAAGCCATATCCCGGTTCGGCCTCGTGTCCGAATACGCACTGCCGCCTTTCAGTGACGTCGTCATGGCGTTCTCGCGTCTTACCGATGAAGGCCTGTGGGCACATACGGCGCAATCGCTTTACCGGGGTGCCACCGGCTTCGCCTGCGCAGTGGTCGTAGGCGTGTTGGCAGGAGTACTGATGGCGTGGTACCGGCCGGTTCATATCCTTATCAACCCGCTGCTGCGCAGTCTCTACCCAATGCCGAAATCAGCACTCATTCCGCTGACGATTATGTGGATCGGTCTTGGCGACACCTCGAAAATCACCCTTATCTTTATCGGTTGCCTGTTACCCGTGGTGCTCAGCGCTTTCAACGCGGCACGCGGTGTCGACCAGGTTCTGATCTGGTCGGCGCGCAGCATGGGCGCCAAAGAACGGGAAGTTCTGTGGGAGGTCGTCGTCCCTGCCGCGATGCCCGAAATTCTCAGCGGCATCCGTATAGCCCTTGCGCTCGCATTTATCTTGCTGGTTTCCGGCGAACTGATCATTGCCAATAACGGTATCGG
>CAJQLI010000376.1 GCA_905479125.1 uncultured Alphaproteobacteria bacterium
CTGGATCGGCGAACAGCTCGGCCATGCGATACCAGCGATGATTGGCAAGGCTGGCCTATTTCCACCGGCGGAACTCCGCGCCTGACGGAATGATTCTCCGTCAGGTACCGGGATAGTTCCCGTCTTCGCCCGGCGGGTTCGAAAATGGCGGCCAGACATCCACATCGCCCAGTTCACGCCAGTGATCCAGTGCCCACCTGACGGACGGGAAGGCTATTTCGTCCCACGGGATCGCATCCCAGTCGAACAGGTCGAGTTCGAGGGTTTCCTCTCCGACATCGAATGCACCATCCCGAACTATGGCCCGGTAGATAAGCTGGACCTGGCTGATCCGCGGGATCGTATAGACGCCGATCAGTCCGTCGATGTCGATTTCGGCGCAGGCTTCTTCCCTGGCCTCCCGGGCGGCACCAGCCTCGGCGGTTTCATTCTGCTCCATATAGCCGGCGGGGATTGTCCACAGGCCGCGTTGCGGATGAATTGCACGGCGGCAGAGCAGTACCTTGTTTTCCCAGGTACAAACTGCACCCACGACGATCTTGGGGTTTTCGTAATTGATAAAGCCGCAATCGGTGCAGACGAGACGTTCCCGATTATCGCCCTCGGGAATCTGGCGCACGATTGGGCCAGACGGTGAACCGGCGGGTGAATCGGCTGGAGTTGTTTCCTGTGTCATTCCGTAAAAATGCGACCCGTATGCCGTCCGGGCAAGCAAAAACAGTCAGAAACACGAGACGTTTTACGCGACGATGTCGATAAACGATCCGCGCGGGATATCCCGCCGCGTAAGAGTACCATCCGACAGATCAAGCACCGGGCGGGCGTCGGCAGTCTGTTGTGCCGGGTCCCGGGAAATGTTGGAAGCCTGCGACGGCGACGGCATCGCTGATTGCTGGCGCGGCTGTACGGTTTGCGGATTCGTACCCGTTGTATTGCCCGCCAAACGTGCGGCGGACTGAAAAGCAGGAATGTTCATTTAGGGTCTGGAACTCGCCGTTGGGTGGACATGATCGTTGAATTTAGGGGTTTTTGGTTAACGAGCGGTGTATAAGAAGCGTTAACGAAAACACAACTATTCGGAGAAGGCTGGGACACGCGGTTTCTTAACTTAAAATTAAATTAAATCTCAAATGCTTGGCATATATTTTCTCATAGTAAACGTAGCACCCTGCCGACCACATGACTGAACCTGAACATATAAATTTCAATGATTTAATCGGATTGGCGCGCGACAAGTCTGTCGAAGGGCGCACGCGTCTTGTTCAGATCGTCGGCGATTTATTCTTCGACACCGATACCGTCCTCCGAGACGCAGAACGGAACATCATGTCCGACATTCTGCGCCAGCTCATTCATGACGTCGAAATGAAGGTCCGCCAGCAATTGGCTGAACGGATGGCAAGCGAGATCAACGCTCCGCGCGACCTTATTTCAGCTCTTGCCAATGACCAGATCGAAGTCGCCCATCCAATCCTTACGCAAAGCACAATTCTGCAGGACATAGAGCTGATCGAAATTGTCGAACATCGCACGTTCGGCCACCAGCTCGCGATTGCAATGCGCGAATCCGTCTCCGAAGCAGTCTCAGAAGCGCTGATCGGCACGGGGAACGTGGACGTCATCAAAACACTGCTGGAAAACGAAAACGCAGACATCTCCGGCAAGGCCATGGAATATCTGGTCGAACAATCTGAAAAGATCGACGACATCCAGGTCCCTCTCATCAATCGCGGCGATCTCGGACCTGATCTCGCAAAACGAATGTACTGGTGGGTCTCAGCGGCACTGCGGAAACATATCGTCGAGCATTACCGAATCGATGAAGCCGAGCTTGACGACAAGATACAGGATACGATCCACGACATTCTTGGCGGCGACGGGAGCGGACCGGGCATGATCGACAGCACCCCGCTGCGAAAATCGCAGGAACTCGCGGAGAAACTTCAAAAGGCCCAGGCCATAACCCCGCAGCTTCTCATCCAGACACTTCGCCAGGGAGAGGTCATTCTGTTCGAGGATCTGTTGTCACAGCGTACCGGGTTACGGACCAACCTGATCAGGAGGTTCGTGTTTGAGCCCGGCGGGGAGGGGTTGGCAATCGCCTGCCGCGCCGTGGATATTTCCAAAGCGGATTTTGCATCGATCTTTCTGCTCAGCCGCAGCGCCCGACCCGGCGACAAGGTCGTCGACCCCAATGAAGTCAGCCGAGTGCTGAACTTCTTCGACCGGATCAAAACCGACACCGCTCTTAAGGTGGTCAAACGCTGGCAATTTGATCCTAACTTCCTGTTCGCGATGAAACAGGTGAATACCGAACAGCGCCGAGCTGCCGAATAAAGGCAAGACACCCGGCACCCTCCAAGAATTGAACATTAAAAATGTTCTACTGGATATTATCCAATTCATTTCCGCCGAAAGACTTCACGGGTTGATTTCCGGGCTTCTTTTTACACTTTTCCAGAAAACCTTCATTTCGGTCGACGCGATTAACGTAAAGTTAAATCCCGTTAACTAGACTAAAGGAATGGCCACCAAATTCGTCACAAGCCCGCCTTTGCTCTCCAGTCTACCGGTTGATAACCCGGAAGATCTGCACACGCTTCTTTCTATGGCGCGGGACAAGTCCGTCGAAGGGCGCACCGCGCTCGTAAAGGCGCTGGGTGATCTGTTTTACGATTCTCATTCCGAGCTCTCGAGCGAAGAACGCAACCTGATGGGCGACATTCTTCAACGCCTCATCGGCGACGTGGAAAACGTTGTTCGCAAGGCATTGTCTGAAAAGCTCAGCGGTATCCCGGACGCCCCGCCACAGGTTATCAGCGCACTGGCCAATGATACGCTTGATATTGCCTACCCGATCCTGATTGAAAGTGCGGTGCTCCAGGACATCGAGCTTGTTGAAATCATTCGCCATCGGACCCACGAGCACCAACTCGCCATCGCCATGCGTGAATCGGTGTCTGAAACAGTCTCGGATGCGCTGGTCGAAACGGATAACAACGACGTCATCCGGACTCTGGTCGAAAACCGCGGGGCCCTGATATCAGGCCTGACGCTCGAAAAGATCGTCGACCGGTCCGAATCTCAGCCCGATCTGCATGACCCCCTGCTGCGCCGGAACGAATTATCGCCGACCCTGGCAAAACGGATGTATTGGTGGGTTTCTGCGGCCCTGCGCAAAAGCATTGTCGAACGCTTCGACATCGATTCGGTCGAACTCGACAAATCTATCGAGCGGGCCGTAAAAGACCTGATGGGCGAGCCCATCTCAAAAGCTGAAAATGCCGATAATGTCGATGGCATGATCAAATCGCTCATCGGCGCCGGCAAGGTGACGCCGTCGCTGATGATCCAGACCCTGCGTCAGGGTGAAATCGCCCTGTTCGAAGAGATGCTGTCCGGGCTGTCCAACCTTAACAACAAACTGGTCCGCCGTTTCGTGTTCGAGCCCGGCGGCGAAGCGCTGGCGATCCTGTGCCGGTCTCTTCAGATTATGAAGCCCGATTTCGCCTCAATCTTCCTGCTCAGCCGGAGCGCCCGGCCCGGTGACAAGGTCGTCGACCCGTCGGAATTGACCCGCGTGCTCGATCTGTATGACCGGATCAAGCTTGATACCGCGCGTAAGGTCGTCGAACACTGGCGGCTCGACCCGGATTACCTGTTCGCCCTCAAGCAGCTCAACGCACAGCAGCGCCAAGCGACGGGTTGAACCCGCCAAACTGCCGAAAAGCACTCGCATTTTCCCAATTCATTCCACCTGAACGGATGACGGCACGTCCCCGCCCCGGTATTCTGGGGCGGAAACAGGGGAAATCATCAAGTGTTCGGAGAGAAGATCAAACGGGTTGAAGACCCCGCATTGCTGCGCGGCAAGGGTAAGTATCTAGACGACATTCACCTGCCCGGCATGCTGCATGCGGCCTTTGTCCGGGCACCGGTGGCCCATGCCACTTTTTCAGCCATCGACAGTTCGGCGGCCCTCGCCATCGATGGCGTGGTCGCGGTTTATACGCTAGATGACCTCCGCCCCTATCTGACCGACACTGTCATGCCGGTGGAACAGCCCTCCGGCGCGCTGAAACTGTCGGCCAGCCCGTCGACCCTTGCCGATGGCGAAGTGCGCTATGTGGGTGAACCCGTCGCCTGCGTGATCGCGG
>CAJQLI010000377.1 GCA_905479125.1 uncultured Alphaproteobacteria bacterium
TTCCGATCTCAACTCCCGGGGCAATTGACTGGTCGATGGGCTGGATCTGGGTAAAGATTGCAATGATCGTCGCCATGTCCGGTATCCACGGATTGCTGGCCCGCTGGCGGCGTGATTTCGAAGCCGACCGCAATGTCCGCCCGGCAAAATTCTATCGCATGTGGAACGAAGCGCCGACCATTCCACTGATCGTTATCGTCATCATGGTAATCGTAAAGCCTTTTTAAAATGCGGCATGCCATTGCGGCCCGGTATTGCTTATGCGACACAGGAAATTCAAAGAGCGTAGTTGTAGAGGTAGGCAGTAATGAGAATTTTATCGGGTGTATCAGGGATAATTCTGGGTCTGTGCCTGGGCACAGGCATGGCTGCTGCAGCACCAATCACTATTAATTTCACCGGTGCCGTAGATCAGTTCAATCCCGGACCTTTCACGCGGAACGTGGCTCTTCAGGGACAGATTACGCTCGATGATACCGTTGTCGCGTCCGGTCCGAACAACACGTTCAACAATGTCATTACCGGGTTTTCGCTGACGATTTCCGAGACTGCCGGAGATATCACCTATACCAATACCGGCACTGGCGGGCGCGTTCAGCAGTTTACCGGTGTCAGTGAATTTATCTCTGTTGCTTTTGGCGGCGGTGCGGGCGGGGTTTTCAATTCACCCGCGGGCGCTCCCCAGATTACGTCCTTCGCGATTGATTTCCGGGGCGTTGATTTGTTTGTCGACCCCACGGTGCTGGCGACCGGGCTGACCGATATGGATTTTTCCTATTCGTTTATGACATCACGGTTCGATTTCGGTGGAACGAACCAGCTTATGGTGGAACGGCGGCTGGATACGGTGGCGTTTTCCGGTGATCGGCAAAATGTTGCAATTCATGCGCCGAGTACTGCTGCGCTGTTTGCATTGGGCCCCGCCGGTTTCTGGGTGCGCCGCCGTCAAGCCTGATACATCCCTGATGATTGTGGGCACCGTCAAACAGATGCTTCCTGTTTCCGGCCGGGTTTGATAATAAGATATCAAAGTATCAGGTAATCTGGCGGATAATGACTGCCGTAGAGGATAAGATCATGGATGGAACGACGGTCGGCACGGACTATCAGATTCTGAAGCTCAAGCCCTATAACCCTTCTATTGGGGCTGTCGTCAGCAATATCGATCTGACCCGGCCACTAACGGATGCAGAGTTGGCGGAGCTCAAACGGGCCTTTACCGAATACCAGGTCCTGTTTTTCCGCGATCAGCAGATCAGTCATGAAGATCATGCCCGCCTCGCCGAATATTTCGGCACTATCGGCCAGCATGTGGGCAAGAAAACCAACAGCCAGCCGAGCGATGATCCACGGGTGCGTAAATTCTATGCGTCGGGTGAAGTCCCGCGTGTCTCGGGTAATCTGTGGCACACGGACCAGTCATGTGCACCGGTACCGCCGATGGCGAGCATCCTGTACCTGCATACCATTCCGGATAATGGCGGGGGTGATACCGGCTATGCCAGCATGTATGCAGCCTATGATGCGCTGTCAGACCGTATGAAGGTTCATCTCGACGGGCTGACGGCAGTACATGAAGGCAAACACGTGTTTGGTGATGGCACACCGGATGCGGTTCATCCCGTGGTCGCCCGGCATCCTGAAAGCGGCCGCAAGCTGCTTTTTGTGAACCCCGGTTTCACTGTCAGGATCAATGATATCTCGCTTGAAGAAAGCGATGCGCTGCTTAAATACCTGTTCGAGCACTGCCTGCGGCCTGAATGGACGACCCGCTTCATCTGGGAGCCCCATTCCATTGCGTTCTGGGACAACCGCTGTGTTTGGCATCGTGCGATCGGCGATTACCTGCCGCAGGTGCGATCGGGATTCCGCGTTCAAATCGAAGGCGTCACGCCGCCGGTGATGGCGTAAAACAACGTCTGTCTGAAAAGTGTTGCGGACACTAACCGACAGGATTCTCGAGCGTACCTAGACCGTCGATGGAAAGGGTGCAGATATCGCCTTTTTTCAGGAATTTCGGCGGTTTGAAGCCGATACCCACGCCTGCCGGCGTTCCTGTGGCGATGATATCGCCCGGAATGAGCGTCATTCCTTTAGATAGGGTTGAAATAAGGGTCGGAATATCAAAAATCAGGTCTTTAACGACCGAGTCCTGGCGCAATTCCCCGTTTACATAGGATTGAACCCGGGATTTCTTGATATTGGCGATCTCCCCGGTGGTCGCCAGATATGGCCCCATGGGGCAGAAATTGTCGATATTCTTGCCGATAAACCACTGTTTGTGCTGCTGCTGCAATATCCGGGCAGTGACGTCGTTGACGATGGTGTAGCCATAGACGTGCTTCATCGCGTTGCGTTTGGAGATACCGCGTCCGCCGGTACCAATGATGACGGCAAGTTCGACTTCATAATCGGTCGATTTTGAATGATCCAGATAGGCCGGGATTTCATCGCCCGGCCCGCACACGGTAGTGTTGGCCTTGGAAAAGATAATCGGGTCCGCCGGAATGGCATCGGCATCTGCCGTGGCGTTGAAGCCGCTGGCGTCGAATTCCCTGGCATGTTCGTAATAATTCTTGCCGACACAGATGATATTGCGGCGCGGAGAAGGGATCGGGGCGATGAGCTTTGCGCGCTTATAGGGGATCCGCGCTTCTTTCTCGTTTGTTGTCAGCGCTTTGGCGGCGGCGGCCAGCGCCTTGTCACCGCCTTCTATAAAGGAGGACATGTCGGCGGGCAGCCTGGGGGCAGCGATGGAAAAATCGACGATTTCCGAGCTGTCTTCGGTAATTGCGCCGATGCGAACCTTGCCGCCGCGTCTGAAGGATACGAGTTTCATGATTGCCTCGGATTTGGGTTCTGTTTCTCTGTGTGATGATCCGGATGCAGGGCGTCCCTGAACACGTCATCTGTCGTTAAATCAGCAGGATACTATCTCAGAAGTCTCGCGTGATGGCGCAGATGGTCGCCGATCATCGAGGCGATAAAGAAATAGCTGTGATCATAACCTTCCCGCCGGTTGACGGTGATTTTTTGGCCGACTGCGGCACAAGCCTCTTCCAAGAGATGAGGATGAAGCTGGTCGTCGAGGAAGTTGTCGGCGAGTCCCTGGTCAACGAGGATTTCGGCGCGGGCTGATCCGTCACCGCCGGTCTTCATCAGTTCCGTCGCATCATAATTCGCCCATGTTGCGCGGTCGGCGCCGAGATAGGCGGTCAGGGCCTTGTCGCCCCAGGGGCATTGCATCGGCGCGCAGATCGGCGCGACGGCCGAGGCGGATGTGAATGTATCGAGGTTTTTGAGCCAGATCGTCAATGCACCATGGCCGCCCATCGAATGGCCCATGATGCCCTGACGTGCCCAGTCTCCGGCGAAATTGTCTTTGAGCACCGCCGGCAAGTCCCTGATGATATACGAATACATGTTGAAATGCGTTGCCCATGGCGCTGCTGTCGCATCAAGATAGAAGCCTGCCCCCTGGCCAAGGTCATATGCATCGTCGTCCGGCACGTTTTCTCCGCGCGGGCTGGTATCGGGCGCGACCACCATCAGGCCAAGCTCCGCGGCGACGCCATAGGCCCCGGCCTTGGTGGTGAAGTTGTCCTCGGTGCAGGTAAGCCCCGACAGCCAGGTGATAACGGGTACCGGGCCATCCGCCGCCTGGGGCGGTACAAAGACGGAAAACCGCATGTCGCAGGCGCAGGTATCCGAAGTGTGGCTGTAATAGCCGATGGTGCCGTCATGTGCGCGTTGCTGTGAAATGGTTTCCATTGATACGTACCTGCTGTTCAAATCTGTCAGTCCGGTTTTCATACAGTGAACAGCGCGGTGGTGCCAGATATCCAAAACCCGTGTCATTGAATCATCATTTGACTTGATGTTCGGTATTTACTAACTATTTCAATGTTATCGGGACGGTGCTCTGCCGGATCTCCCCGAATAGAAATCCAAAAAATAAAACCAAAACAACAAAAAACGCCCGACACTTCAAAAGTGCTCTGCCGTTGTTCCGTTTCCAAAGTACCTATCAGGTACAGTTTCTCCCATTCTCCATTCCCGGTCGGAAACCATGAACCTCAAAGAACTCAAACAGAAAACCCCCGCTGATCTGCTCACTTATGCGGAAGAGCTGGAAATCGAAAACGCTTCGACGATGCGCAAACAGGACATCATGTTTGGCATTCTCAAGCAGCTGGCCGAAAACGACGTCCCGATCTTCGGTGACGGCGTGATCGAAATTCTGCAGGACGGCTTCGGCTTTCTGCGCTCACCCGAAGCAAACTATCTGCCGGGCCCCGATGACATCTATGTGTCGCCGAGCCAGATCCGGCGCTTTGCGCTGCGCACCGGCGACACGGTCGAGGGTGAAATCCGCGCGCCAAAGGACGGCGAGCGGTATTTTGCGCTGCTCAAGGTCGGGCTGATCAATTTCGACGAGCCCGATAATGTCCGCCACCGCATCAATTTCGATAACCTGACGCCGCTCTATCCGGAAGAGAAGTTGATGCTCGGCAGCGACGATCCGACCAGCAAGGATATGACGCCGCGGATTGTCGATCTCATCACCCCGCTCGGCAAAGGCCAGCGCGGCCTGATCGTGGCCCCGCCGCGTACCGGCAAGACGATGATGCTGCAATCCATCGCGGCGGCCATCACGGCGAACCATCCGGAAGTCTATCTGATCGTGCTGCTGATCGATGAGCGACCGGAAGAAGTCACGGATATGCAGCGTTCGGTCAATGGCGAAGTGATCGCATCGACCTTCGACGAGCCTGCGTCACGTCATGTCCAGGTTTCCGAGATGGTGATCGAAAAAGCCAAGCGTCTGGTCGAGCACAAGCATGATGTCGTTATCCTGCTCGATTCCATCACGCGTCTGGCGCGTGCCTATAACACGGTTGTGCCGTCCTCGGGCAAGGTGCTGACCGGTGGTGTGGATGCCAACGCGCTGCAGCGTCCGAAACGTTTCTTCGGTGCGGCCCGTAATATCGAGGAAGGCGGTTCGATGACGATTATCGGGACCGCGCTGATCGATACCGGCTCGCGCATGGACGAGGTCATCTTCGAGGAATTCAAGGGCACGGGTAATTCCGAAATCATCCTAGACCGGAAACTGGCTGACAAGCGCACCTTCCCGGCGATGGACATCACCAAGTCCGGCACCCGCAAGGAAGAACTGCTGGTCGACAAGGGCACGCTGTCCAAGATGTGGGTCCTGCGCCGGATCCTCACGCCGATGGGTGTGGTCGATTCAATGGAATTCCTGGTCGGGAAGCTCAAGGGTACCAAGTCGAACGAAGAATTCTTCGATTCAATGAACCAGTAGCTGCTTTCTGATAAGCGACAGAAAAAAGGGGCGCCCTGATCGGGGCGCCCCTTTTCATATCGGAAACTGTACCCGGTCTTACGGCTCCAGAATAATCGAGCCCGTGGTCTTCCGTGCGGCAAGGTCGCGATGTGCGCGCGCGGCTTCGCGGAGCGAATACTTGTGGTTCACCTCGATCTTCACGTCGCCTGACTTGATCATCTTCATCACGTCGGCTGCCATTTTGCGCATTTTTTCCGGCGTATCGGCAAAGTCGAACAGGGTCGGCCGCGTCATCATCAGCGAGCCTTTCTGCATCAGGATGGCGGGATCGAATGGCGGGATCGGGCCCGACGCATTACCGAACGTCACGAACAGGCCGCGCTTCTGCAGGCAGTCGAGGGATGCCGGGAACGTGCCCTTGCCGATTGAATCATAAACCACCGGTACCATCGCGCCCTTGGTGATCTTGCGCACCCGGTCGACGAAGTTTTCGCGGCTGTAGATGATCGGATAGTCACAGCCATGCGCCTTGGCCAAGCGGGCCTTGCCGGGTGACCCCACGGTACCGATAACGGTTGCACCCAGTGCTTTCGCCCATTGGCACAGGATCAGTCCGACACCGCCGGCGGCGGCATGGACGAGGATCGTATCGCCCTTCTGCACTTTGTAGACTTGGCGGATCAGGAACTGCACGGTCATGCCCTGCAGCATCATCGCGGCGGCCGTATCGTCTGCGATCTCGCGCGGCACCTTGACCAGCTTGCCGGCATCGATATTGCGGATCTCGGCATAACAACCGGAACCGGCTGTGCCGGTGGCGACGCGATCGCCGATCTTGAAGCCGGTTACACCAGCGCCCACTGCTTCGATCTCACCGCACATTTCTCCACCGGGGGTGAAGGGCAGCGGCATCGGGTACAGGCCTGCACGTTGATAGATATCGATAAAATTCACGCCGATGGCGCGGGCACGTACAGTGACCTCGCCCTTTGCCGGGCGGCCCACTTCAATGTCGCGCCATTTCATGACCGATGGTGAGCCCGCTTCTTCAACGACGACGGCTTTAGGCATGTTCGTTTCCTTTTCTGATCGATGGTCGGGCTCTTGCGAGCCATATCATTCTGCTAGCGCCGGGCGGACCCCATGTCCGTCCCGTAAAATGTCCGTCCCGTATAAATTCTACTGCTGTTTGACAGGGGTGCCCGGATCGTCAGGACCCAAAGCGTTTCTGCAATCGGCCCGATTTCCGCGTAGCGTGACTGGCCGAGGAAGGGCTGCTGTCATTAGCAGTTTGGGTCGGCCTAATGCGCATTGTGATCCCTGGGAAACTAGGCTGAAAATCAGGTTAACCGCTTCTTATTGCAGGCATAATAGCGCCCTTGCGACGAAAAGTCACTTCTCAATCAAGTGTTTAGACGTGCAATTAGAGCAAACGTGTTGTGCGATTTTCGATATCTAGCAGCGCTGTTTTGGTCATCAGGCCGCCTTTTCCCGAATATCCGCCCGACTTGCCATTGGCGGCTAGTACCCGGTGACAGGGCAGGATGACAGGGATCGGATTGGCACCGCAGGCGCCGCCAACGGCGCGCGGCACGGTATCTGCCCGCTTTGCCAGTTCCCCATAGGTCCAGGTTTCACCATAGGGTATCTCGTTCATCGCCCACCAGACACGCTTCTGATACTCGGTGCCAGGCGGGGAGAGCGGTATATCGAATTCGGTGAGCTTTCCGGCGAAATAGGCGGCCAGCTGCCGTGCCGTTTCCACCAGGAGCGGGGTCGGCGTGCTATCCGGAAAATCGTCAGGTACATCGCCCCAGCCGAGGCGTACGAGCGCACCATCCTGTTCCACCAGTGTAAGCGGTCCGACCGGTGAGGGGACGTTGAGCGTCTGCATCGTGGCATTCTAATCTCCGAAGCGGCGATCCGCCAGAAATCCATTTAACTGCCGCCCGGTGATCGCTAGTCTCTCACCATGGAACGCACCTACATCGATATTTACTGTGAACGGATTGAGCCGGGGCTCTGGGCAGAGCCGCTCAATGCGATCACGAACCTTGCGTTCATCATCGCAGCTTTCCTGCTGATCCGGATGATCCTGCGCAGCGATCCCGCGATCCGCCGGGATCCTGCACTCTGGGTGCTGACCGGTCTGGTCTTTGTCATCGGCATCGGCAGCGGGCTGTTCCACACCTTCGCCACGCGCTGGGCGCTACTGATGGATGTTATCCCCATTGCGTTCTTTATCCTGATTTACACATGGTACGCGATCCGCCGTTTTGCCGCGGCGCCCGCCTGGGTTTGTGCGCTCGGTGTGGCCGGCGTGTTGGGGCTTGCGATGGCAGTCCCGCCGCTGACGGGCTTTCGCGGTGGGTCTTACGTGGCTGCGTTGACAGCGCTTGTGGTTATTGGCGGCTTCCTGAAATTTGGCCCGAAACATGCGGGCGGCACCGCTTTGCTGATGGCGGCGGCGATTTTCGCGGTATCGCTGACCTTCCGCACCGTAGACGCCCCGATTTGTGCGGCGGTGCCGATCGGTACGCATTTCATGTGGCATCTGCTAAATGGTTGCGTGCTGTTTATTGTTGTCCGCGCACTGGTATTGTTCGGCAGGCGCGTTTGACCGACCGGCGTTGAATGCCTAGTTAGAACGTTAACAGTTTCATCCCTTTCCGCCGAAATTCCATACAAAAGAGAGAATCCCGATGAGCGATCTTTCCGCGTTTCAGATCACCAAGCGCTGGCCTGCCCAGAATCCGGAAATCCTGCAGCTTTATTCACTGCCGACGCCGAACGGCGTCAAGGCATCCATCATGCTCGAGGAGGTCGGCCTGCCCTATGAGCCGCATCTCGTTTCCTTCGGGACCGATGATCAGATGACGCCTGAATTCCTGTCGCTTAACCCGAATAACAAGATTCCGGCGATCGTCGATCCCGACGGGCCCGGCGGCAAACCGATGGGGTTATGGGAAAGTGGTGCCATCCTTGTGTATCTCGCCGAAAAAACCGGCAAGCTCCTGCCGGCCGACCCGGCGGCACGGTATGAATGCCTGCAATGGCTGATGTTCCAGATGGGCGGCGTCGGGCCCATGTTCGGTCAGCTCGGTCATTTCCATAAATTCGCGGCGGACAAGATCACCGACGATTACCCGACCAACCGCTATCGCGACGAGACCCGGCGCCTGCTCGGCGTGCTCGATGCCCGCCTTGCGGAGCGCGATTTTGTGATGGGTAGCGAGTATTCGATCGCCGACATCGCAATCTTCCCCTGGGTCCGCGTGCTTGATGGTTTCTACGGCGCGGGCGAGCTTGTCGGCATTGCGGATTTTGCGCACGTGAATGACTGGGTTGCCCGCTGCGAAGCGCGGCCTGCATCCGAAGTGGGGCTCGATACGCCGTCACGAGGCTAGTGATTTGCTGCGATGCTCGCGGCGGGATCATTGCGTTCCTGCGTCCATATATATGACGATGGGTGCAACGTGCTGTGTCAGGGGTTTGCCACCTGGACGGGGCAGTCGCCGACAGGGGCAAAATCGGCTGGGGCGGCAAGGTAATCGTCAATGATCGCTATCAGGTGCGCGTCCGGGTACAATGATTTCCTGACGGGCGATCGGGCCCGGTTTTTTCAAGGGGGACGGTGTGGATATATTTAGTACGTCGATTGAGGGATTGCCGCTGTTCCTGGCTTATCTCGGCACGGCAGCGGTTCTGACCGGCATTTATATCGTCATCTATATGTGGGTGACGCCGCATGAGGAAATCCGGCTGATCCGCGAAAACAATCTTGCGGCAGCGGTCGCCTTTGCCGGCAGCCTTATCGGGTTTTCGCTGCCGCTTGCCAATACCATCGCCGGGTCAGTTGATCTGATCGATTGTGCAATCTGGGGGCTCGTTGCCCTGGTGGTGCAGATACTGATCTATTTCATCGCCAGAATCCCGATGCCGAAAATATCGGAGCGTATCGAAAAGGGCGAGATGGCCAGTGGTGTCTGGCTCGGGTCTGCATCGCTTGCAGGCGGCCTGCTGAACGCGGCGTGCATGAGCTACTAGCGCTGCGCGATTTCCGCGTCTCAGCGACCTGAAGCTTTTTCGATTTTAGATATCTGCCATCCCGGATAACCGTCATCCCGGCATGATGCCGGGGTGACAGGCTTTTATCGCTCATGGACGGTTCAGACGAAATGACGATTGATCTGAGCGCGGATTAATCCGTCAGGTCGTCCCAGAGTTCTTTCACGCGGGAGAAAAACCCTTCTGATTCCGGGCTGGTCGTGGTCTGGCCCTTGGCTGGTTTCTCACCGGCGAATTCGCGGAGCAGTTCTTCCTGGCGCTTGGACATGTTGACCGGGGTCTCAACCGTCACATCGATATACATGTCGCCGCGTGCCTGGCTCCGCAGAACGGACATTCCTTTGCCGCGCAGCCGGAACTGGTGACCCGACTGGGTGCCTTTCGGCACCGTGACCTTGGCACGCTTGCCTTCGATGGTCGGCACTTCGACAGAGCCGCCCATCGCGGCCGTGGTCATCGGGATCGGCACGCGCAGATGCAGGTCGGCTGAATCGCGCTGGAACATGCGGTGTGGTGCCACGGCGACAAATATATACAGATCGCCCGCCTGGCCGCCCATCGCGCCGGCTTCGCCTTCGCCTGTCAGGCGGATGCGGGTGCCGTCCTCGACACCGGCCGGGATGGAGACCTTCAGTGTCTTTTCCTTGCGTACGCGTCCTGCGCCGCCACAACCGCCGCATGGATCCTCGATTACCTGTCCGGCGCCGTTACAGGTCGGACAGGTGCGTTCAATGGTGAAAAAGCCCTGTTGGGCGCGGACTTTGCCGCGGCCCTGGCATCCGCCACAGGTTGATGGATGGGATCCCTTTGCCGCACCCGAACCGTTGCAGTCGTCGCAGCTGACCGCGGTCGGCACGCGGATCTGGGTCTCGCGTCCCTTGAAGGCGTCTTCAAGGCTGATCTGCATGTTATATCGGAGATCCGCGCCATGGGCTGCGCCGCCGCGGCTGCGGCCGCCGCCACCGAAATCGCCGAACATCTCGTCGAAGATATCTGCAAATCCGCCGCCGCCGCCCCCGCCGCCGAACCCGAATCCGCCCTGGCTGGGGCCGCCGTTTTCGAAGGCTGCGTGGCCGTATTGATCATAGGCGGCGCGCTTGTCGGGGTCTTTCAGGACGTCGTAGGCTTCGTTGGCTTCCTTGAAATTCGCTTCCGCTGTCGCATCGTCCGGATTGCGATCCGGGTGGTATTTCATGGCAAGTTTGCGATAGGCGCTTTTCAGCGCGGCTTCATCCGCATTGCGGTCGACGCCCAGTGTTTCGTAGTAATCCGGTTTGGCCATGTTCAACGCCCCTTATGCAACGCTGGAAATGCGCAACGCACCGGTGCCGTAAGGCACCGATGCGTTGTCGTCGAACGTTTTACGCAAACGCCCACTGATCGCCTATCAGGCTGATTTGTCCTTGGGCTGGTCGTCATCGACTTCTTCGAAGTCGGCATCGACCACGGTGGCATCTTCGCCCGCGGCGTTCTGGCCGCCGGCGTCTCCGCCCATGTCGCCCATGTCGCCTTCGCCGGCCGCAGCTTCGTCCTGCTGTGCCTTGTACATGGCTTCGCCCAGTTTCTGGGCTGCCTGCGCCAGCACTTCGGTCTTGGCCGTGATCGTCTCGACGACTTCTCCTTCGAGGGCGGTTTTAAGATCGGCGATCGCGTCCTCGATGGCGGTCTTGTCTTCGGCCGACAGAGATTCGCCATGTTCGGTCATGGTTTTCTCGGTCGAGTAAATCAGCCCGTCCGCATTGTTGCGGGCTTCGACGGATTCACGACGTTCTTTATCGGCCGCCGAATTCTGCTCGGCATCCTTGACCATCTGATCGATATCCTCGTCCGACAATCCGCCGGATGCCTGGATGCGAATGGTCTGTTCCTTGTTGGTCGCCTTGTCCTTGGCGCCGACATTGACGATGCCGTTGGCGTCGATATCGAACGTCACCTCGACCTGCGGCACACCGCGCTGTGCGGGGGGAATGCCGACAAGGTCGAACTGGCCGAGCAGCTTGTTATCTGCCGCCATTTCACGTTCGCCCTGGAATACCCGGATCGTGACCGCGTTCTGGTTATCTTCCGCGGTCGAGAAGACCTGGCTTTTCTTGGTCGGGATCGTCGTGTTGCGATCAATCAGGCGGGTGAACACGCCACCCAGCGTCTCGATGCCGAGCGATAGCGGTGTGACGTCAAGCAGCAGCACGTCTTTGACATCGCCCTTCAGCACACCGGCCTGGATCGATGCACCGATGGCAACGACCTCGTCCGGGTTGACGCCACGATGCGGGTCACGTCCGAAGAACGTCTTCACTGTTTCCAGTACTTTCGGCATGCGGGTCATACCGCCGACCATGATCACTTCGTCGATCTCGCCGGCGGAGACCCCTGCATCTTTCAACGCGGCCTTGCACGGCCCGATGGTCCGCTCGATCAGGTCGTCGACCAGTGCTTCGAGCTTCGCGCGGGTCAGCTTCAGGTTAAGATGCTTCGGCCCGTTCTGGTCGGCCGTGATGAACGGCAGGTTGACCTCGGTCTGGGACGAACCCGAAAGCTCGATCTTGGCTTTTTCCGCAGCTTCTTTCAGTCGCTGAAGGGCCAGCTTGTCCTGGCGCAGGTCAATCGCGTTCTCTTTTTTGAACTCGTCGGCCAGGTAATCCATGATGCGGGCATCGAAATCTTCACCGCCGAGGAACGTGTCGCCGTTGGTGGATTTGACTTCGAACACGCCGTCGCCGATTTCCAGGACGGACACGTCGAACGTGCCGCCGCCGAGATCGTAAACAGCAATGGTGCCTGCTTCTTTTTTCTCAAGACCGTAGGCAAGTGCCGCTGCCGTCGGCTCGTTGATGATGCGCAGAACGTCGAGCCCGGCGATCTTGCCGGCATCTTTAGTTGCCTGGCGCTGTGAATCGTTGAAGTACGCGGGAACGGTAACAACCGCTTCGGTCACTTCTTCGCCGAGATGTGCTTCGGCGGTTTCTTTCATCTTTTGCAGGATGAAAGCCGAGATCTGGCTCGGTGAATATTTTTCGCCCCGTGCCTCTACCCAGGCATCGCCGTTATCGGCTTTGATGATCTGGTAGGGGACAAGGTCCATGTCCTTTTGCGTCGTTGGATCGTCGAACGGGCGGCCGATCAGGCGCTTGATCGCGAAAAGGGTGTTTTCCGGGTTGGTTACGGCCTGGCGTTTCGCCGCCTGGCCGACGAGGCGCTCATCGCCTTCGGCGAAGGCGACCATCGATGGCGTTGTGCGTGCGCCTTCCGAATTTTCAATGACGTGGGCTTCCCCACCTTCCATCACGGCAACGCACGAATTCGTGGTTCCGAGATCGATACCGATTGCTTTACCCATAATATTACCTCGCTTTTCGGCAGATTTCCGCGGCCCTGTTGGCACCGAGAGAAATCCCCCAAGGTTTGAAATGACCCAGTTAAAGTGGATTGACCGATATATAGGTAGCCCGAACAGGTTCTACAATAGCTTATAGTGCGCAAATCAGGCGTTTTCTCGCTTTAGTCGCCGCCCGTTTCCGATCGCGGCAGGCTGCACAGAGGACTGCAGAGAGGTATGTCCGGCCCATGATTATTTCCGCCAGTTATCGCAGCGATATTCCGGCGTTTCATGCCGACTGGTTCAGGGCCCGCCTGAATGCGGGTTTTTGCGAGGTCGCCAACCCCTATAGCGGCAAGCCGTATCGAGTGGCGCTGCGCGGGGATGATGTCGACGGATACGTGTTCTGGACCCGGAATGCCGCCCCCTTTTCGGCAGCACTGGACGACGTGGCGCAGTTGATGCTGCCATTCGTCATCCAGTTCACCGTGACCGGCTATCCGCGCGCCCTGGATGCCCATACACCGCGTGCCGACAGCGCCGTCGCGCAAATAAAGGGCCTTGCGGGGCAATTCGGGTCGCGTGCGGTCGTCTGGCGCTATGACCCGGTGGTTTTCAGCTCGTTGACGCCCGCCGCCTGGCACCTCCGCAATTTTGCTGTACTGGCCCGTGAACTGGCGGGTTCGGTTGATGAATGTGTGATTTCCTGTGCCCAGATCTATAAAAAGACCGAAAGGCGGCTGAATTCGGCCGCTATATGCCATGATTTCAACTGGAAAGATCCGGAATGGGGTGAAAAGCAGTCATTACTGGGTGAAATGGCGGGTATTGCCGCTGAATTTGGTATCGGAACAACTGTCTGTAGCCAGCCCGAGGCACTGGGCGATTCAGAGGCACTGGGCGGTTCAGAGGCATTGGACGGTTCAGATGGGCCCGGTCCCGACCGACGCTATTCTGCCCGGCGCCTTCCTGCCCGGTGTATTGATTCCGTAAGACTGTCGGATATCGCCGGGTATGACATTACGGCCCGCCAGAAGGGTAATCGTGATGGCTGCCTGTGTGCGGAAAGCCGTGATATCGGAGCGTATGATACCTGCGCGCATGGTTGCGTCTATTGCTATGCCGTTTCTGATCACGACAAAGCCGCGGCGACACTGGGTCGGGCAGGTGCGTGATGTCCGGATGCTGGCCGGGATGTCTACCGGGATGTCTACCGGGATGTCTACCGGGATGTCTACCGGGATGTCTACTGGGATGTCTGCTGGGCGCTGTTTTGGCCCCCGCCCTCAGACTGCGAGCCTGAAGCCCGAAAATGACCAGCGTTGATGCGGGTAGAAGAAATTACGATAACTGACTCGTGCGTGGCCGGGCGCCGTCGCACAGCTTGCGCCGCGCAGCACCATCTGGTTGATCATGAACTTGCCGTTATATTCGCCGACCGCGCCGGGCGCTGCTTCGAAACCCGGATAGGGCGCGTAGGCGCTTTGTGTCCATTCCCAGACATCGCCCATCATCTGTGATGGTCTGTCCGGGTCGGCGTCCCCGGACGGCATCGGGCGCAGAAACCCGCTTGCCAGCCGGTTTACGCCGTCTTCGTCCTGCGCGTTGCATCCGAATTGTCGCGCCGCAATTTCCCATTCCGGTTCCGTCGGCAGGCGTTTTCCTGCCCAGGCGGCATAAGCGGCGGCCTCGTAGAAACTGACATGTCCTACCGGCGCGTCCGGATAGATCGGGCACATGCCGGCGAAGGTAAATTCATCCCATCCGCCATTGTCGTTTTCGCGCCAGTAGAGCGGCGCGACCCAGTTTTCGCCGTTTACCGCCGACCAGCCGTCCGCGTGCCAGAACTCTGCCCGCCGGTAGCCGTCATCTTCAACAAAGTCGAGATATTCGGCGTTGGTCACGGCCCGCGAGGCGATTGAAAAATCGCCGACCAGCGCTTGATGTGCCGGCCCTTCATTGTCGAAGGCGAAGCCGCCGCCCTGGTGGCCGATTTCATACGTGCCGCCCTCGATTTCAAACCAGCCGAGGGTGTGCGTTTCGCGCACCCTGACGGGTTCTTTCTTGCGGTAGGCCGGCGCCAATGGATTGCAGGACAGAACGTGTTTGATATCCATCAGGGCAAGCTCCTGATGCTGCTGTTCGTGATGTATCCCGAGTTCCAGCAGGTCCGCTGCAGCAGCGAAAGTTTCGTCGTCAGAGGCCAGCATAAACGCCCGGACCGCCTGATCGACATGGGCGCGGTAGGCCATGACCTCGTCATTGGACGGGCGGGTCAGCAGGCCGCGATCCGGTCGCGCATGGCGGGGCCCCAGGGTTTCGTAATAAGAATTGAACAGATAGCCGAATGCCGGATCGAATTCGTCGTAACCCGGCGCATGTGGCTTCAGAACGAACGTTTCAAAAAACCAGGTGACATGGGCGAGGTGCCATTTTGTCGGGCTGACATCCGGCATCGACTGAACCTGCTGGTCCTCGACGGACAGGCGTCCGGCGATTTGTTCGCTCTGGCTGCGTGTCGCGATAAAACGGCTGATAAGGTGTTCGCGGTCACGGGCGATATCGGCTGCTGGCGTGTAAGACGGATCGGTCGGCATGGTCTGTCCTGTTGACCTTCGGAACAGCGACCGGCCCCGTTTCTCTGATCAGGACATCATCGATACTTTCCGATGATGTCCCGGAGGCCGGGGGACGATCGCCTGAATAGACCTGACCCTAACGCAGCAAATTTAAGTGAACAACCGTTAGGGGATAAGGCAGGGTCCCCGCCGTGATCATGCCTGCGCTTTGGCGGGGAACAGATATTTTCCCTACGCGGTCGTATTCACCTGATCGCCCGGTCCCGTGTCAGCCGGTGCCGCTTTGGCGATGCCGACCTTGGCCGGCCGCAGCAGGCGGTCGTGGATGGTGTAGCCGGTTTCCATGACCTGCATCACCGTGCCGCTGGCGGCATCGTTTGTCGGAATTTCGAACAGCGCTTCGTGGAACTGGGGGTCGAACTTTTCGCCCATCGGTTCGATCTTCGTGATCTTGTGACGCTCCAGTGCCGACAGAAGGTCTTTTTCCGTCAGGGCGATGCCTTCGATGAAGCCGACCAGCGCGGCCCCGTCCGGGTCGCCCTCTTCGGGAATTGATTCAATCGCGCGCCGCAGGTTGTCTGCGACCGATAACATATCGCGGGCAAAGTTCGCAGAGGCGTATTTCAGCGCATCTTCGCGTTCTTTCTGCGACCGCCGCCGCAGGTTTTCAATATCCGCCAATGCGCGCAGCAACTTGTCTTTCAGGTCCGCGATCTCCGCGTCGGCCTTGCCGGCGGCGTCGATTTCGACCTGGACGTCTTCCCCGGCAGCATCTGCTTCTGCCTGCTCCTCGGCTTCTGCGGCTTCTGCAGCCATATCTGCTGCCGCGTCTGCCGCCGCAGCTGCTTCTTCCGGGGTCTCGTTATTCTTTTCCTGATCGCTCACGTTTTCTGCTTTCTCTTCATGTTTCTCTCGGCGCAGGCACGGCGTGCCTGTCCGAGCTATCCGATAATCCGGTCGATTACCTTTGCGGTATAATCAACCATGGGAATGATGCGCGCATAATTCAACCTGGTAGGACCGATAACACCGATCGCACCGACAATCGTCTGGCTTTCGCCCCTGAACGGCGCCACCACCAGCGAGCACCCAGCCTGATCGAATAGCGTGTTTTCTGCGCCAATAAAAATCTGAACGCCCTCTGCAATATCTGTGACATCCAGCAGCTTGACCAGCAATTCCTCGGTCTCCAGCGCCTGGAACAGTCCGCGCACGCGTTCCAGGTCCTGAACGGCGGATACTTCGTCCAGCAGGCGGGACTGGCCTTTTACGATCAGCGTGCCGCCGGATCTTTCCGAGTTGCTTCCGTTGCCTGACCAGGCGGCCAATCCGGCATCAATCAGGTTGCCGGTAATCTGGTCTATTTCCGCGCGACGTTGTTCGATTTCCTGGCCGACGGCCTTGCGTGCGCCGTCAATCGTCTTTCCGGCGAGGCGTGCATTCAGATAGTTACCTGCCTGGACCAGTGCTGACGGTGGTGCACCGGCGGGCATATCAATGATCCGGTTCTCGACAAACCCGTCATCGGTTACCAGTACCGCGAGCACGCGTCCGTCGCCCAGATTTACAAATTCGATATGTTTCAGCGGCCGGGCGGTTTTCGGCGCGACCACCAGGCCGGCGCATTGTGCCAGTCCCGACAGAAGCGATGTCGCCTCGCCCAGGGCTTCGTTCAGGTTGGTGCCGTGGGTCACGCAGCGCGCTTCGATATTTTCGCGGTCTTCCGAGCTCAGGTCGCCGATTTCGAGCAGGCCGTCGACGAACAGCCGGAGCCCCGCATCGGTTGGCAGCCGTCCTGCAGACGTGTGAGGCGCATAGAGCAGGCCCATATCTTCCAGGTCCGCCATAACATTGCGGACGGTCGCCGGCGAAATCGGCATTTTCAGGCGCCGCGAAAGCGTGCGCGAGCCGACGGGGCCGCCCTCCGCCACATAGGCTTCGACGATCTCGCGAAACACCTCGCGTGAGCGGTCGTTCAGTTCGCTGATTATGCTGGAATTCGGATTGTTCATTCAATTCACCGAAGGCAATCGGAATGTAGTGTTGGCCCGGTTTTTGTCAATCACGCGATTTCCGCAGGATGCGGCGCTAACATGGGCGAACATGGCGTCGAGGTTGGCGTCGAAGATCATGAGCAGCGGCCTCGCGCCACAGTATCATTAGTCTTATAAGTCTCACAGATACCTTTACGGCGCGCGCTACCTTGGATAGCTTGCGCGCACTTTCCGAAACAGGAGAAACACATGCGCCCGTCAGGCCGTTCCCCCGACCAGATGCGATCCGTCACGCTGGAAACCGGTTTCAGCTCATATGCCGAAGGCTCTTGCCTTGCGAAGTTCGGCGATACGCACGTTCTGTGCAACGCGACGGTCGAAGAACGGGTCCCGCCATGGATGCGCAATTCCGGGCGCGGCTGGGTAACCGCCGAATACGGCATGCTGCCCCGTTCCACACATGAGCGCACCGATCGCGAAGCCGCCCGGGGCAAGCAATCCGGCCGGACGCAGGAAATTCAGCGCCTGATCGGCCGCTCGCTGCGTGCCGTGGTTGATCTTGAAGCCCTTGGCGAACGCCAGGTCAGGCTCGACTGTGATGTCATCCAGGCCGATGGCGGCACCCGGACGGCGTCGATTACGGGCGCTTACGTTGCGCTGAAACTGGCAATGGCAGGGCTGATCCGCTCCGGCGCGTTGAAGGCCGACCCGGTAAACGGGTCGATCGCAGCGATTTCCTGCGGCATTTACAAGGGAACACCCGTTCTCGATCTCGACTACCCCGAAGATTCAAATGCCGAGGCGGATGCCAATTTTGTGCTGACCGGCGCGGGCGGTATTGTTGAAATCCAGGGCACCGCGGAGGCCGATCCGTTTTCCGAGGAGGCGTTCCTGCAGTTGATGGAGCTGGCCAAAAAAGGCGTCGGCGAGCTGACGACCGCGCAGAACATGGCTCTTGCGGACTGACATGTCTAACGCTACCCGCCAGTTTACCGAAAAGCGGCTCGTTATCGCCAGCCACAATCCCGGCAAGGTCCGGGAGATAGGCGAACTCCTGAGCCCTTGGCAGATAGAGGTTGTTTCGGCATCGGAACTAAATCTGCCCGAGCCAGAGGAAACCGGGGACAGTTTCGTTGCGAATTCGAAACTAAAGGCGGATGCCGCCGCGTTGGGGGCGAACCTGCCGGCATTGGCCGATGATTCCGGTATGACTGTCGACGGGCTTGGCGGGGCACCCGGAATCTATTCCGCGCGTTGGGGCGGCCCCGAGAAGGATTTTGACATGGCAATGGCCAGGGTGAATGACGAGCTCGGTGACAATCCGGACCGATCGGCACAATTCGTCTGCGCGCTTGCCCTGACATGGCCGGACGGACATTGCGAGGTTTTCGAGGGTGAGGTCGGCGGCACACTGGTCTGGCCACCCCGCGGTGACAAAGGCTTTGGCTACGATCCCATGTTTCACGCAGATGGCGATGCCGGCACCTACGGGGAGATTGATCCCGTCGCAAAGCATGCCAGCAGCCATCGCGCGATTGCGTTTGCCAAGCTTATCGAGGCCTGCTTTCCGCCGGCGCCCTGATCGATGACGACCGCCGGTATACCGGTGCCCGGTGGGTTCGGCCTGTATATCCATTGGCCCTTCTGTATTTCCAAATGCCCGTATTGCGATTTTAATTCACACGTTGCCGATCGTGTCGATGAAGCCGATTGGCAGCGGAGTCTGTTGGCTGAGCTGGATCATTACGGTAACAAAACGAAAGGCCGGCGCTTAGACAGCGTTTTCTTCGGCGGCGGCACGCCATCGCTGATGCCGCCGGCAATCGTTGCGGCCCTGCTCGACAAACTGACGGAATACTGGGAGGTCCCGGCAGCGCTCGAAGTGACCCTGGAAGCGAACCCGTCCTCCATAGAAGCGCAGAAATTCAACGATTTCCGCGCCGCCGGGGTCAACCGGGTGTCTGTCGGGATTCAGTCCTTCGACGATGCGGCATTGCGGTTTCTCGGCCGGGCGCACAGTTCGGCGGAGGCATCGCATGCCATTACGATAGCGGAACAATCCTTTGACCGTGTGTCTTTTGACCTGATATACGCCCTGCCCGGTCAGAGCCGCGCAGCATGGCAAGCAGAACTCGCCAGCGCGTTGTCACGCGGGACCGGCCACCTTTCGCTCTACCAGTTGACCATTGAAAAGGGCACGCCGTTCTATTCCGATCACCGTCGGGGGGCATTTTCGTTGCCTGATGAGGATTTAGCCGCCGATTTATACGAATTAACCGGTGAAATGACATTGAATGCCGGTTTTCAGGCTTATGAAGTCTCCAATTATGCCAAAAATGGTCAGGAAAGCCGTCATAACCTCGTCTATTGGCGTGGTGGCGACTATATAGGCGTCGGACCGGGTGCCCATGGCCGTTTGACACTTGCCGGCGAACGGCTACGGACCGAACAGATCCCAGGTCCGGCAGGTTGGCTTTCGGCGGTCGCCGAAAAGGGTCATGCAACACGGGTGTGTGATCCCGTTGCGCAGGCCGACCAGGCTGATGAATATCTGATGATGGGGATGCGGCTTGCCGACGGTATCGACCGGATCCAGTTTGCCCGTATCGTCGGCCGGCCGCTTGATGCGTGTATCGATGGTGCGAAAGTGGCAGCGCTCTGTGATGCGGGGCTGCTGGTCGCCGATCAGCGTGGTTTACGAGCGACAAGTGCCGGTATGCTGCGATTAAATGCGATAATTGCGGCAATAACCGTCTAATTCACCCTATTCGGGTTAATTTGTCAGAGAGTCGAAGCTTTTTTGCGCCGGATCGATAATTTTATTCCCGGATGTCGTTAATTCCCGCACTTCAAGGCTGCGTTCTGACAATCCATCCGGCAGGAAGCGGAACAGGCCGCTGATTCCGGCGAACCCGGTCTCCGACGTAAGCGTCGCATCATCGAATTTGGCGCCGCCTTCCTGCGACCCCAGGATCGCGGCAAGTGCTACCAGGTCGTATGCGTTTGCCGCCAGCGGATGCGGCTCTGTCTCATACATTGCCCGGTAGCTTCGAATGAATTCGGTGTCATTCGCGGTCGGCGGCGAGGCAAACCACCCGCCGACCAGCGAAGGCTCGCGCCCGGTCCCGTCCGCGGCCCAGCTGGCCAGCCCGAGAAGCCGAACCCGTTTCGTATCGATATCGAAATTACCCAGTTGCGCCGCCATGTTGACAAGCTCTCCCTCGCTTGTTGCGACCAGAAGTGCGTCGAAGGCGACAGGGCCGAGCGTATCGAGGATATCCAGCCGAGCCAGGGCACGTTTGGAGACCTCGTCCTCGCGGCCGGCCAGTGCGGCTTTCTCGGCCAAAAGGGCGGCCCGGCGAACGTCGTAATCTCCGATTGTCCGGGCGGCGCGCACGATGTCATCCGTTGACGGACCGAATATCTCGGTCCGGACCAGGTCTATGCCAGCGCCGGCGGCGGCCCGCCGCGCCGCATCGAGCGCCCGTTGACCGAAGGGACCGCGCGGGGCGAGGACGCCGAGCCGCCGGACCCCACGTCCCGCCGCATAGGCGATGACACGCTCAATCTGGGATTCAGGGAACAGTCCTGAAAGGTAAATACCGGGCTCTGCGACGTTACGATCGTTGGAAAACGCGAGCATGTTGAGCCCGGCATCGCGGATGACGGGTGCTGCGCCGCGCACGGCATCGGAAAAAATCGGCCCGATCACAAGCTTAACACCATCCGAAACGGCTATTTGCGCGGCGGCGGCGGCACCCTCGACCGTGGCCGCGGTATCGTACGGCCGAAGTTCAAAATCTCCGTCGGCCACGTCAAAAAGGGCGAGTTTGGCGGCGTCCAGGACTGCCTGCCCGAGATTGGCCCGCGGCCCGCTGAGCGGGATCAGCAATGCCACCCGCGTCCGGTTCGCGATCCCGGGCGGCGGGGTGAGCTGGATATCCGGCATTGCCTGATCCGTGCTCATGGCCGGTGTCGGTGGCGCTGCAGGAGCCGCTGCTCCCGGCGGCGGGTTTGCCCCGGCTTCGCCCGGCAGCGGTGTTTCAACCCGGCTTGAGACGACAGCGTTTGTCAGCGGTCGGTTATCGGCCGTGTTGCGTCCGTCGCCCGTTCCCCTATTCTCGCACCCTGCGAGCGCAAGGGTGCCCGCAACCGCAAGGGCTATGCCCGTGGTCGGGATTTTGCCCGGAAGATCAGCAATGCCGGAAAATAGTTTCATCGATGCATCCGATTTCTGACGATATGAACGACGGCGCGCAGCCTAGCGACGGTACCAGGCCAAGTAAACGTATCGGTGATACGCGCAGGCTGAAATCGGGGTTGTACATTATCGCGACGCCGATCGGGAATATGGGTGATCTGTCGTCCCGCGCCGCCGATATTCTCCACGGGGCCGATGTGATCGCCTGCGAGGATACCCGCGTGACCGGGAAGCTGCTCAAACGCTACGGTGTCGATACGCCGATGGTTCCCTATCATGATCACAGTGCTCCTGCTGCGCGTTCTGCGATCATGGAACGCCTTCAAAGTGGCAAAACCGTGGCACTCGTCTCGGATGCCGGCACGCCTCTTATATCCGATCCGGGTTACCGTCTGGTCCGTGACGCGGTCGATGCCGGGATTTATGTCACAGCGGCGCCGGGTCCGTCCTCGCCGATGACGGCGCTGGTGCTCTCCGGCCTGCCGACTGATCGCTTCCTGTTTGCGGGCTACCTGCCGACCAAAGACAAGGCCCGCCGTGATACTCTCGCGGAACTCGGCACCGTTCAGGCTACCCTCATTTTTCTTGAATCGCCCAAACGGCTCGCGTCGTCCGTGGCGGCGATGGTGGATGTTCTGGGGGACCGTCCAGCCGCTGTCGCGCGCGAAATGACCAAGTTGCATGAAGAAATCCGGCGTGGCGGCCTTCGTGATCTCGCCGCGCAATATGCAGATATGCCGGCCCCAAAGGGAGAGGCGGTTGTCGTGATCGGCCCGCCCGATCATGCGGGTGATGCCCCGGCCGATCTTGACGCCATGCTCATCGACGCGCTTGACGGGATGAGTGTCCGCGATGCGGCCGCCCTCGTCGCAGGGGCCACAGGTATTCCCCGCAAGGACGTTTATACAAGGGCGCTCGCCCTCGGCCGCACAAAACATGCGGGGTCCGATGATCAATGAGATCCAGGGAAACGGGGGCGATACGCGCAGGGATCGCGAACGGCACGGCCGTCGGGCGGAAACACGGGCGGCGATTGCGCTGCGCCTGAAAGGTTATCGCGTTCTCGACCGCCGGGTCCGCACATCCGCCGGGGAGGTCGATCTTGTCGTGCGCCGTGGCGGTGTCGTCGCCTTTGTCGAGGTAAAGGCGAGAAAGACGCGCGAGCGCGCTGCCGAGTCCATTTCGCCGACCCAGCGCCGCCGAATTGTTCGGGCGGCGGCACATTATATTGCTGCCAACCCCCGCCTCGCCGTCCTTACCCAGCGGTTTGACGCGGTTCTTGTTGAACCCCGCAGATGGCCGCACCATATAATCAATGCTTGGACCGAATCAGGCGATTAGGCAGATTTTCCACTGGCCGGGGTCATCGCTTAGTCCTTCATCCCGGCGTCGTCGTCCCGGCATCGCCGTTTTTCGGAGTTCGATCTTAATGAACCGTACGCCCATCACATCTTTCCGTCCTGATCGCGACAACCACGCGTCACGGTTTCGTTCCACTGCAGCTGTCCTGTGCCTGACAGCGCTGCTCGGGGCATCTCTCCAGGGGTGTGTCGGGGCCGTGATCGGCGCCGGTGCGACGGTCGGGACCGCCGCCATGGAGGAGCGCGGCATTGCCGGTGTGACGGATGATGCGGCCCTGCGCATTCGTCTGAACGGCCTGTTCTCGGGCAAGGATGAACGCCTGTGGCGGAAGGTCGGGCTTCAGGTTTATATGGGCCGTGTTCTACTGACCGGCGCCGTCGAGACAGAAGATATGCGCGCCGAAGCAGTCCGGCTCGCCTGGTCGGCGGAGGGCGTCAAGGAGGTGATCAATGAAATGCAGATTGCGCAGTCAGGCGGTGCCACCGGATTTGCCCGCGATACCTGGATCACCACCCAGCTTAAATCGGCGCTGTTGTTCGACAAGGACGTGTCTTCCATTAACTACTCGGTCGAAAGCGTCGGCGGCACCGTTTATCTGATCGGGCTCGCCCAGGACCGGGCGGAACTCAACCGCGTGATGAATCACGCGCGTGGGATGTCCTATGTCAAAAAAGTGGTAAACTACGTTCAGATCAAGCGACCTCCTTCCAACCCGTAACGCCCCTCTGGATCGTGACACCACGCCTGCAAGCAGAAGAAATTCTCCGTGAAATCGGCACCCGCTCCGACGATGACATAGATCTCGCCGAGGGCGCACTTGCGCTCGCCGCCCTCGACAGGCCCGGCGTTGCGCTCGACCGTTATCGCGATCATATCGCTCTGCTCGCTGATGATGTGGGCGACGCCCTGTCTGGCAAGGGGGTGACGCTTTCCGATGCCCTGAACAATGTCGTTCTGAAATCGCATGGCTATTGCGGCGACATGCTGACCTATGACGATATCCAGAATGCAAACCTGATGCGCGTGATAGACCGCAAGAAAGGCCTGCCCGTCGCGCTTGGGATTTTGTACCTGCACGCGGCGCGGGCGCATGGCTTCGCCGCCGACGGGATCAATTTTCCGGGCCATTTCATGATCCGTATCGGCGAGGACGGCGCGCGCCTGATTATCGACCCGTTCAATGAAGGTATCGAGCGCTCGGTCGTCGATTTGCGCGAACTGCTCAAGGCGACGGCGGGGATGGAAGCCGAACTTGCGCCGGAACATTACGCGGCGGTCGGCAACCGCGACATCCTTGTAAGGCTGCAGAACAACATAAAGGCCCGCCATGAACGCGCAGGACGACCCGAAGACGCGCTGCGTGTGGTCGAGGGGATGCTGATGTTCGCCCCTGACATGATCCCGCTCTGGCGTGAAGCGGGTGTCATACATGCCCGTATCGGCAATCTGGGGGCCGCGATCGAGGCATTCCAGACGATCATCGAGCGGGCGGATACCGATGCTGCGCGCCATGATGCTGCCGCCATTGTCCAGAAACTGAAATCGCGTCTGAACTGAGCACACCCGTTCAGGCGCGCCGAGCCGATCCATTCAGGCCGGTCCCCGAGACCGGGCATTTTCGATCAACGTTTCAATCCCCATTGATCCGGTACGCCGCCGGGTGCAAAAAGGGTTCCGTAAATTACCGGAGATTTCGATCATGAGCCTCGCCGTTGCCATCCAGATGGATCACGTCGCCAGCATCAACATAGATGCTGATTCCACCTTCATGCTGGCGATGGAGGCACAGGAACGCGGACACGCCCTGTTCCACTACGAGCCCGCCGACCTCGTCTTCCGCGACGGCAGGCTCTATGCGAAGGCGCAGGCGATGCAGGTCCGGCGTGAAAAGGGCAACCACTATACCCTTGGCGCGACCGAATTGCTGGACCTCGCCACGGTTGATGTCGTCCTGATGCGCCAGGACCCGCCTTTCGACATGGCCTATATCACGGCGACGCACCTGCTGGAGCACATCCACCCCGATACCCTGGTGGTCAACGATCCAAAGGAAGTGCGCAACGCGCCGGAGAAACTGTTCGTCACCCATTTCGACGGTGTCCTGCCGGATACGCTGATTACGTCCAACCGCGAAGAGATCGATGCGTTCCGTGAAGAGCATGGCGACATCATCGTCAAACCGCTTTTCGGAAATGGCGGCGCCGACGTATTCCACATCACGCCCGATGATGAAAACCTCGGCGCGCTGATCGAAATGTTTACATCCAAGTATCGCGAACCGATCATCATCCAGCGCTATCTGCCGGAGGTCCGCCTGGGCGACAAGCGTATCATCCTCGTTGATGGCGAACCGGCAGGTGCCGTGGCGCGCATCCCGGTAAAGGGCGATGCCCGCGCGAACTTTCACGCCGGCGGCGGTGCGCAGAAAACCGAGCTCACGACCCGTGAACGCGATATCTGCGCCCAGATTGCACCGGCCCTGGTCGAACGCGGACTGACCTTTGTCGGTATCGATGTGATCGGCGATTACCTGACGGAAATAAACGTGACCTCGCCGACCGGCATTCAGGAAATCAACCGGCTTGACGGGGTGTTTGTCGAAAAGCTGCTATGGGACGCCATCGAGCGCCGTCACAGCGAAGGCCATGACCGCCGCAAGATGTAGGCAGGTAGCGGTTGCCCGTTGATATACACCTGAATTCCACCCCACCCGTGTTTGCATCCGGCGCTGTGCCGGTGTACGAGACATCCTCCTAAATGAGCAGTGATCAGAGCCATGGCCGACGCGAAAAAAACCACCAAATCCACGACAAAGTCTGAAACCAAGGCGGCAGCCAAGCCGGCCGAGAGCACATCTGCCGATGCGGCATCTGCCCCGGCGAGCTCCGATAGCGGTGATGGCGGCAAGTCCGCGCGTGAATCCATCGGCGGCGCGGCGGTCGGCCATTACGGCTATTTCAGCAATATCAAAACGCCCGAATACAAGTCCGGCTGGGACGATATCTGGGGCAAGAAAGACTCCGGGTCCAAGAAGAAGAAAGCCGCCGCCAAACCGAAGGCTGCGGCGAAGCCCAAGGCACCCCGCGTGGTGTCATTCGATTTTGAAGACCTGCCCGCCGACCTGCAGGAGGCTCTCGCGACACAAGCCCGGAAGCAGTTCAAGAAAGCGCGGGTCAATTACGATAATCGCGACAAGGCCGGTGCCGTGACCTGGCGCATCGACTGCACGGTCGAACGCTAGGACGCTGATTCGTGCGCAGTTTCCCCGACCGGCTGCGCCATACCCTGATATTCGAGGCGATCGCCCTGTTTCTGGTGGCGGTGCCGGGTGGCTGGCTGCTCGACCGGCCGATGGAAATCATGGGCGCGCTCAGCCTGATGTTCAGTGTCCTCGCGATGAGCTGGAACCTGGCCTTCAACTGGATGTTCGACCTGTGGGACCGCAAGCATCGCGGCATGGCCCGGCGCGGGGTCGGTATCCGTATCGTTCACGCGGTGCTGTTCGAAGCGGGGCTGGTGATCGCCGGATTGTTCCTGATCGCCTGGTGGCTCGATATGACCTATTGGGATGCGTTCCTGCTGGATGTCAGCCTGTCGGCATTCTTTCTGGTCTACGCGTTCTGCTACAACTGGGCGTATGACATGGTATTCCCGGTGCCGCGCGCTGCTTGATCGGACGGGTCAGGCCTCGTCCAGGATTGTTTTGATCTGCATCGGCACTTCGGGCTCCATGGCGCGAAAGGCTGCCTGGTCCGCTTCCGTCAGGTAGTCGACAATGGCCGGTTCGAAGCTCGCCCGCTCACGGATGGCGCTGAACCAGTTGAATACCCGCGGTGCTTCCATTGCCCACAGGCCCAGCAGGCCCAGGTCGAACAAACGGTTCGCATAGGGAGTGACGGCCGCATCGGCGAGGCTGTAAGCATTGCCCGCCAGGAAGTCGGATGTTTCCAGCACTTTCTGCATATCCAGCACCAGCCGGTTGAGGGCGTGTACCGCGTTGATCACGATGGGGGCGTCCAACCCGTCCTTGTATACGGCAGCGAAGCGCTGGCGGCGGTTTTCATCCGGCATTTTCTCCAGCCGTGCCGCCTGGTCTTCCGCGCTGAGGGCCAGGAACCCGGGGCGGTAGACGGTCGCGTGGGTCAGGGTGCCGGTAGATGGATGGATAACGTCATCCACCCGTTTCAGCCAGATACGCATGGCGGCCCGGTCGACCGGGTTTTCCGGCAGCAGGGACGGCTCTGGATGCGTGTCTTCCAGGTACTGCATGATGACCGAGGATTCGACGATGATTGCGCCGTCGTCATCCAGGGTCGGTACCACCGCATTGGGGTTCAGCGCCAGGTAGGCCGGATCGAACTGGTCGCCGGCCCGCAGGTCCAGCGTCTCGCTTTCGAACGGGATCGATTTTTCAATCAGGACCAGCCGCGCCTTGATGGCGCAGACCGACGTGGTGCCGTCATAGAGTTTGAGCATGTTTCTTCCCGACTGTTATGGCGGGAAGTATACCGCAGGTCAGGCCGTTGCTGAACGCCGCCGGCGCTGGAAAAGTTTTGTTGAGCGCCGCTTAGATGCGGCGGTTATGCGCCCAGCGGCCGAATCCGATTCCCGCGAGGCCCAGCGCAAAGACCGCAATCAGGCCCGGTTCCGGCACGGCGACGGCGGTGCTGCCTTCGGTGGTGATCGTGGTTGAGAAGATCATCGCGGCGGGGCCGCCGACATCGGTCAGATTCATGTAGAGCGTATTGGTGCCGGTCACCAGCAGCGGGGCGATATCCGTGCGGGTGAAATTGAAGACGCTATTGAAGCCGCCGCCGCTGGTCGAACCGGACAGCGCGACGCCATTCAGAAACAGGCCTTCGTTTACGCCGAAGCTCGGGGACGTGGTCCCCAGAAGATTGTCGACCGCGAAATCGAAATCGATACTGGCTGCAGAGATGATCGTATCCGTAATCGTGAATTCAATTGCGTACAGCGCCGAAGACCCGTTATCGCCGAACGAAGCGCCGCCGGTGGCCGAGTTTGAAATCCATTGTGCCGGGACAGCGGCGGTGGCGGCGTTTGCGTTAAACGACGCAGCGGTGATCCAGGCCGGGTGATTATTGATGACCGTGGCAGCTGCGCCGCCGCTTGCGGCCGTAAAATCCGCGGGCGTGAATACTGTCCCGAATCCAGTATCGAGCGGGCCCTGCAGGAAGTTGATCTGGCTGTCTGCGCCACCGACTGCGCCGTTGCCGCTGTAGAGGTTGATAATCTGGTCGGCGCTGGCTGACGTGACGCCAATCCCCGCGACAAAAGCGATCCCGATAAGGGCAGATTTCAATGATTTTTTCATAACAACCAACTTTCACAACTCATGAACCTGTCTGACAGATGCAATTTTCATGCCGGATTCGAAAACCATACTGATTCAACAGGTTGCACGAGGGTCTACCGACCGGATTCCCAAAACTGTAAAATATACC
>CAJQLI010000378.1 GCA_905479125.1 uncultured Alphaproteobacteria bacterium
CTTCGCGGCGATTTTCGCTGTGATGCTGGGGCTGTCTCCGGCAAGTGCGCTACTGATCGGTGCAGGGCAATCGGCGACGATAGGTTTCGATTTTTCCGGGTCTCAGGCAGCGATTGATGCATCTGCACAGCCGCTGACCTTGTCGATTGTGATGACCACTTCTGTCATCGATCAATTCGATGATCCTTCAGGCCTGATTTCCTTTCAGTATCTCGATATCGGTGCCGGTTCGACGGTAAATTTGGGCTACGACGCGACCGGGGGGCTGACATCTCTCGGGATTATGTCCTTCAGTGTTGCAACAACCGATCTGGTCGGGAGTCTCCGTATCACCAGTCAGACGGAAAGCATCGATCTCATCGGACTGACCTTCGGCGCGCAGGACTTCAACGGCGTTCTGATTATTCCGACGACGAGCCTTTCTCTGCCCAACGCAGTCGACATACAGATTCCGGAGCCCGCGACATTCGCTGTTCTTGGTCTCGGGCTTGCATATCTTGGCTATATCGTTTTGCTTGCGCGCAGGCAGCCCTCTGAGATGCAGGCAGCCCTCTGAGATCAGGTCCCGCCGCCTTTAAGCCGGCGGCTGCACCCCTGACAGGGTGCCCGGTTTTCGGCAGTTCCCATTTTCCGTTGCATTTTCAATCGCGGCTCCGGCTCTTTTGCGGTACGACGTTGGTTGAAATTGAATGACCGCTGGGCGTCTAAAAGGGGGCGGGTGTAATGAACTGGCTAATTGAGAGATACGAGACAGCATGGCGGACGATCTCGGCGGAGCTTTCGAGCACTGAATTCTATGTCCAGGTCGGTATTGTGGCGCTTGCCGTGGTCGTCGGCTGGATGCTGGGTGCCTACATACTCTATCGGGTCAGGTTGTTTCGCGAAGAACCTAAACCCGGCGCGCTCGAAGACCTGCGGTGGACACTCCATCGCGCGGGCGCCCTGGTACAGCCGGTATCGGCGGCTGTCGTGCTCGGGATTGCAACACTGATAAGTGAATCTTCGACCGGCGAGGTATGGCTGGTCAAGGCGGCGCAGGGCGTCGCGCTTATCTTCGTCGTGTACAGCCTTATCAAGCATCTGCTGCAGAATCAAAAAATCATCGCGCTGGTCAAATGGATTGGCCTGCCCGTAGCTATCCTTTACAGCCTTGGCTGGCTGAGCGACGTCACCGAGCATTTGGACAGCATTGCGTTTACGGTTGGGAACATAAAACTCAGCGTCTATACGATCCTGAGGACGCTTGTATTCGGATTTCTTCTGTTCTGGCTTGGGCGCCTGTCTAACGTGACAGGCAAACGCATGATCCGGACCCAGCAGGCGATGGACCCGGGGACCCGTGAAGTCGCGGCAAAGCTGTTCGAAATTGCCGTCTTTGTCGTCATCTTCCTGCTGCTGCTCAACATAATGGGAATCGACCTCACGGCGCTGGCGGTCTTCGGCGGAGCGCTTGGCGTCGGGCTTGGCTTCGGGTTGCAGCAGATCGCCTCGAACTTTATCTCTGGCATTATTATCCTGTTGGATCGCAGCCTGACGATTGGCGATTACATCCAGCTGGAAGACGGCCGGGCAGGGACGCTCCGGGAACTCAGCATGCGGTCGGCAACGCTGGAGACCTATGACGGCAAGGACATCATGGTCCCGAATGAGCGGTTCATCACGACGTCGTTCACCAACTGGACTCATAACAACAAGCAGCAGCGTTACCCCATCAATTTTCAGGTAGCGTATGATACGGATCTCGAAAAACTGTTTCCGATCCTGCGTGAGGTTGTTGCCAGCCATCCCAAGGTTATGAGCGGCGACGACATTCCTTTCGAGATGCGTCCCGATGCGGAAATAGCGAAGTTCGAGGATTCCGGCATTAACATCCTGGTGGAATTCTGGATGGAAGGCATCGACGACGGCGAGCACCGGGTCGGCGGAGACCTCCTGCTGATGATCTGGCAGGCGCTGAAAGCCAATGGCATCGTTATCCCGTTCCCGCAACGCGTGGTAAAGGTAACAACCGATTCAAAGACCGACACGGACAAGCTTGTCTGAGAAGGCCCGGCCCGGCGCGGACGCGTTGTAAATTATGAAATTGAAAGGCTACAGGCCGTATGAAACTGATTGTTCTTAACCTGCCGCGCGACTTTACCGAGGAAGCCCTGGCCGAATTGTTCACGCCAAACGGTAAAATTGCCGCCTGCAGTATCGTGACCGACGACGAGACGGGGACGTCCAAAGGCTTCGGCTTTGTCGAAATGGCGTACAAGAAAGATGCCCGTTTCGCGATCAAGCGGCTGCATAACAGCACGCTTGGCAAGAACCGAATTCGCGTGAAGCCGGCGGACCAGCCGGACTCCGGAAAACCCGCAACCGAATAAGCCGCGGCCGGTTTCAGGTCAGTTCGATTTGCTGGTTCATCAGCTTCATCGTGAACTGGAAATTGCCTTCATTCATGACCCAGCCCTGAACCGTATTCTTCCGCACACCAGCGCGGTGAAACGGTTCGGCCTCGGCAACTTTGACCGCGTCGTCAAACGAGGCGGCACGGATGATTGCCATGCCGCTGCCGTCCCAGCCGGTTTCGTCTTTCAGAACGCCCGAGGCGAACATGGTGCCGTCCGCCTCGATCGACCGCAGCCATTCCAGGTGCGCATCGAACGCTTCGCGGTGCTCGCCAAAATAGGCTTTCATCGGATCGTCAAAAGGTTCGATGGCCGTCATGGTCAGCAGGTATAGCTGGAGGCCGAGCAGGGTCTTGCCGTCGGGGTGGTCGGCGATCGGGTTAACGTCCGTCATCGGGGCGGCTCCTGGATTGCGGCGGGTGCCGCGGTTGCCGGGTTTTATGAACTCATGCTGGCGCGTTGGCTGTACGCTTTTTCGGCGTCAACGACGCTGGCATCGTCCTTCATCACGAAATCGTAGTGACCTTCATAAAACGGCCCGGTGAAGCCGTGTCTGGCGGCCTCGGCAGGGTCATCGTTCAGCGTATAGGGAACAACCAGCGATTGTTTGACGCCAAACACCGCGTCCGAGTCCAGGTACTGGCTGTCGCTGTTGAACAGCTCGGTCTGGATCGTCTGGTAGCCGTCCTTATAGACAAGGTAATGAAGGTGCGCAGGACGCCAGGAATGACGCCCGGTGCCGTCGAGGATCAGGCCGACCGGCCCGTCTGTCGGCACCGGGTAATCGACCGGCTTGCGCGACAGGAACCAGTAACGTCCATCGGCACCCGTTTTGAACTTGGCGCGGTAGGCATAGTCTTCATACGGATCGGGCTGACCGACCTGCGCCTCGTAGAACATGTTCGGCGTGGTCTGCCACAAGTCGAGGATAACGCCCTCGATCGGATTACCATCGGAATCCACCACCTTGCCGTGGATATAGGCGGGTTCACCCGTCTCGTCACCGTGGGAGATATCAGCGCCCATCTCCCGCGCGGGTGCACCTTCGCGATAGAACGGACCGAGCAGGCTTGATTCCGTCGCCCCGACCCGCACGCGATCTCCAAGGATTTCGCACAGGGCAGTGATGCCGAGCACGTCGCCGAGCAGCACGCCCTCTTCGCGTTTGTCGTCCGATATCTGGCCGACATTCTGGATAAACCGCGCCGCATAAAGCAGCTCGTCCGAGCTGAGGTTTACTTCACGGACGAAATCATGCGTATGCCTGATCAGTGCAGTCATGATCTCCTTGAGCCGGGGGTTGGTGTCGTCGGCGATCTTGTCGAGGACTGCTTCGGTAACGTTGGATTCGGTCAGGTCACGCATGATTTGGTTCCTTCTGTATCGGCGTATCGCAAAAGCGTACGAAAATGTGCCGGTCGGCGCGGGTCTCTGATGATCGTGCGGTCAGATGATCGAACAGACCTTGTCGAAGTCATAGCGGTGCAGACGCGGCCCCTTGATTCCTTCGAGATCGCCATACCCGATATTGCACAGGAAGTTGGACTTGATCGGCGTGCCGGCAAAGAACTCGGCATCCACCTTGGCCGGGTCGAACCCGCCCATGCCGCCGGTGTCGAGCCCGACCGCGCGGGCCGCCAGCATAAGATAAGCGCCCTGAAGCGTGCCCATCTGGAAGGCGAATTTCTCGGCAACGGCCTCGTTACCCTTGAAGCGATCGCCCATCTCGGGGCGGATCGGGTAGTTGAGCGCGAAATCTTCCCAGAAGGTGGGGTCGTAGCCAATGATTGCCGTGACGGGCGCGATCATTGTCTTTTCGACATTGGCGGGCATCAGGGCCGGTTTCAGGCGTTCCTTGGCTTCCGGGGTGCGCACGAAGATGAGCCGCATCGGCTGGGTGTTCGAACTCGTCGAGCCGTATTTCACCAGGTCGTATATTTCGTGGAGCTGTTCGTCGGTGACCGGCTTGTCGGTAAACCAGTTATGGCTGCGCGCTTCGCGGAAAACCAGGTCGAGGGCGCTGTTGTCCAGCCGGGCAATTTGGTCGCGGACATCGCTGATGCGTTTGCGGGCGAGGTCGAGCTGTGCGTCGTCTGACATTGGGGGATTTCCTTCGGTGTTTGATGTTCGGTGATTGATGTCTGGTGTCTGCAGCCACGCGGGATCCGGTCCCGGGGGCAGCAGCGGTAACAGACACAAACCATATTTTGCAATTGAGACACAATATTATAAATTGAGGTAACTCTTTTCTCGAAATGGAAAATATGGATGGACCAGCTTCGACAGATGTCAATCTTCGTCAGGGTCGCGGAAACCGGCAGTTTTTCAGCAGCCGCACGGGCGCTCGGCGTCTCGAACTCGGTAATCAGCAAATACATATCGGGGCTTGAGGAAAAGCTCGGCGTGACGCTGATACAGCGCAACACGCGGCACCTGGCCCTGACGGATATCGGTCGCGGTTATCTGGACAGATGCCAGAGGATACTGTCCGACGTCGAGGAAGCCGACCGTGCGGCATCGAATGAGCACGCGGAACCCCAGGGAATGCTCCGTGTTAATGCTGCGCTGTCTTTCGGTCTGCGCCATCTCGGGCCGGTCATTTCGCAATACGCGGTG
>CAJQLI010000379.1 GCA_905479125.1 uncultured Alphaproteobacteria bacterium
GCCCGTTCGGCGTATGGCTGCATGCGCCGGGCCTCGCGGATCCGGCCCAGGGTGTCGGGGCATTTATCCGCTATGGCTCGAAAATGCCGGGCAACCTGAGAGAACTTGCGATCTGCACGATCGGCCACCACTGGCAGGCGAATTACGAATGGTTTGCCCACGCGCCCATCGCCATCGACGAAGGAGTGTCGGCCGAGGCGATTGCATTGCTGAAAGCCGGCAAGACGCCCGCACCGCTGACTGATGACGAACAACTGGTCTACGAACTGGCGACAGAAACGGTCACCTCGGGGCGGTTGTCGGCAGCATCCTACGGCCGCGGTATCGACGCGCTGGGCGAGGAACTGATGGTCGAGCTTGTCGGGATCTGTGGCTACTACACGCTGATATCGTTCACGTTGAACGTTTTTGATGTGCCGGTACCGGACGGCGAGGAAATCCCGTTCGGGGAATAGCGGCACCCCGTTCGGGGAATAGCGGTACAGTGAGGCCCCGGCTTTTGCCGGCGGGATTCCAGCCTATAGGCGGGGCTCTCTGGATACTTCTGTTATTACTACTTTCCCTTGAAGTCCGGGTCGCGCTTTTCGAAAAACGCTGCCATCCCTTCTTTGTGATCCTCTGACTGCACCAGAACGGATTGCGCCAGCCGTTCGATGTCGCGCCCGGTATGCATGTCTGTGTTGACGCACATATTGACCACGTGTTTCGCCATGCCCATGGCGAAGGGGGAATTTTTCAGCAGGCGTTCCGCATAGGTATAGACACGATCCATGAACTCGTCGTGCTTGTAGACTTGGCTGATCAGCCCGATCCGGCGGGCTTCTGCGGCATGGATCGGGTCGGCCGTAATAATAAGTTCCTTGGTCTTGGCGAGGCCGACATGATGGATCATGCGGTTGCAGGCGCCCGAAGCCGGTATCGCGCCGAGCTGGTTCTCGACAAGGCAGAAGGTCGCGTTTTCCGAGGCGAGGACGATATCGCAGCTTAATGCCAGTTCAACGCCGCCACCGTAGCAGAGGCCGTTAATCGCCGCGATCACCGGCACCTCGAGTGTTTCCAGGTCGTCGAAAGCCTGGTGAGCCTGACGGTAGTAGAACCGGAAAGCCGGTGGTTGAAGGTTGTCGCTGCCGAGGACGGTCAGATCAACTCCTGATGAAAACGCCCGGCCTTCGCCGGTGACCACAAGGACACGGATTTTTTCGTCGAATGCACAGCGGGCGATGACGTCTTTCCATTCGTCGAACATCTTACGGCTGAAACTGTTGAGTCGCTCCGGCCTGTGAAGGGTCATTGTCGCGATACCGTCTTCGCGGACGTCGAATTTGATTTCTGTATAGTCCATAGTTTTCTCCCGCTTGGTTTTGCGGGATCGTATGTGCGCGGAACGCGGCGGGCAAGGTGCACTTGATTTACTGTTGCCGCGGCTTCACGATTGAGGGAAAGAACAAAAAGGTGAGGCAGTCGATGTATCCGGCATCACGTATTCTTTCGAGGGCGGTCGCATCCTTCCCGGACCGGCCCGCGCTGATTGATGGGGACATTCGTCTGAGCTATCGCGCTCTTGGCGAGCGGGTGAACCGCTTGGCCAACGCGTTGTGCGACATGGGACTAAAGCGTGGCGATCGGGTGGCCATTCTCGATTGGAATTCGCATCGCTACGCCGAAGCTTATTACGCTTGTGCGGTCGCGGGGCTGACATTCCTGCCGCTCAATTCCCGTCTCGCGGCGCCTGAACTTGAATATATCTTTAATGATTCAGATGCACGGGCGGTCCTTATGTCGGAACCGTTCCTGGATGTTTATGAAGTTGTCCGCTCGAAAGCGCCCTCGCTCGAATTTTCCATCGGCATGGGACTCGAAAAAGCCCCATCCGGCTTTTATGACTATGAAGCCATGCTGTCATCTGCGTCGCCGGACGCCACCCCTGCTGATACCGGTGTCGATGATACCATCCAGATATATTACACGTCGGGGACGACCGGTGATCCGAAGGGTGTCTGCCTCACTAACGGAAACGTTTTCTGGTGCGGAGTAGACTGTACGACGACGATGGATTTCCGTCTCGGGTCTGTCTGGCTTCATTCGGCTCCGATGTTTCACCTGGCCGATGCGATGGCATTCTGGGCTGTGCCGATGGTCGGCGGCACACAGGTCTGCGTTCATTTTCAGCCCGACCGGGTGCTCGAACTGATCGAGAAGGAGCGCGTCACAATTACTTCGCTGCCCGCAACCCTGATTGCCCTGATTGCAAATCATTCCGACACATCGAAATACGACCTGTCGAGCCTGACACAGATAATGTATGGCGGATCGCCGACGCCTCTGGGCGTATTGCAGAAGGCTGAACAGATGTTTCCTTCCGATATGTTCATGCATTCCTACGGCATCACGGAAACCACGGGTATTGCCTGCTGCCTGCAGCCTGCAGATCATGACCTCACTCTCGGTCCCGATGGTATTCACCGGGCGGCATCCTGCGGCGTGCCGTCGCCTTTGATCGACAGGAGGGTTGTCGACGGTGACGATAAAGATGTGCCGGTAGGCGAAATCGGCGAGGTCGTATTCGGTGGACCCAAGATTATGAAGGAATACTGGCGCAAGCCGGAGGTTACCGCCGAAACCCTGCGCGGCGGATGGTATCACACCGGCGATATCGGTTATCTCGACGAGACGGGGCATCTCTATCTGGTCGACCGCAAGAAAGACATGATCATCTCTGGCGCCGAAAATGTATACTCGGTCGAGGTCGAGAATGTCCTGTCGACCCATCCGGCTGTGATGGAAGTCGCCGTGATAGGTATCCCGCATGAGCTTTGGGGTGAACAGGTGCATGCGGTTGTCGTTCGACGTGACGGCTACGCAGACACAACAGATGCAGATATTCTGAACTATTGCCGCGGCAGGATCGCCGGATATAAAATTCCGAAATCGCTCTCATTTATCGAGGGGCCATTGCCGACAACGGGACCGGGAAAGGTTGCGAAACGGCGGTTGCGGGACCCATACTGGGAGGGCGTGACGCGGCAGATTTGATTCCACTCTGATATGTCATAGAGTTCCAATCAACCTTGTGACGTGCGCCCCCAAGAAAGTCTGTTCATGACAAATTTCATCCGCAACGCCTGGTATGCGGCATGCTGGTCAAACGAGTTGGAGCGTGAACCGCAGGCAAAGACGATCCTGGGCGAATATCTCGCGCTATTCAGAACAGAAACAGGAGTCGCGGCGGCCGTCGAGGATTGCTGCCCACACCGGTTTGCCCCGATGTCATTGGGGAGCGTCGAGGGAGAGAATATCGTCTGCGGCTATCACGGCATGCAGTTTGATTGTGCCGGGGTTTGTGTCGATATTCCCGGCCAGAAGAATATACCCGGGCGTACAAAGATCCGGGCGTATCCCGTGGTCGAGAAACACAAACTTGTCTGGGTTTGGACAGGGGATCCCAAGCGTGTGGATGAAGGGTTAATCCCCGACCTTCGCTGGCTGGATAACCCTGACTGGAGGTCCGTGACGGGGACAACACGTTACGGCTGTAACTGGGTGCTGCTGGTTGATAACCTTCTCGATTTGACCCATACGACATTCGTTCATCAATCGACGATCGGTACTGAAGATGTTGCGAACACGCCCGTCACGTCGGAGCGCACCGGTGATATCGTGACGGTCACGCGGATCATGAAAGACACGGAGCCGTCGAATTTTTACAAGCGTGTCGGCGGGTTTGAGGGCAAGATTGATCGTTGGCAGAAAATCTGGCTGGACCCGCCGTCCACCGTCATCATCGATGCGGGGGGTGTGCCGGCCGGCACCAATGACAAATACAGGGGCATTGATACGCGCATTATCAGTATCCTGAAGCCGGTCGATGACAGCACGGTTGATCAAATCTGGGCTTTCGCACGTGATACCTGCCTGGATGATGCCGATCTTGATGCGGATATCGAAAAGTCGATCATTCATACGTTTAACGAAGATATCGAATTTCTGGCCGGTCAGCAGCGCAACATGGAGAAGCGCCCCGAGCGGAAGATGCTGAACAATACGGCTGATTCCGGCGTTGTACAGGCGCGCCGTGTCATCGATGAATGGTTGGTGGCAGATATGGCCCCGGCGCGTTCAGATACCTCTGCACCGGCCCCCGCTGAATAACCACCTTCTGGAATTTGTACCGCTCGTGAAAAAAACAATTTTTCGGCTTCTTGCAGCCGCCGCACTCGTTGCAGTTTCCCCGCCCGCATTTGCGCAGGTGCCGCCGGATGGCGGTTTTACCAAACCGCTGAAATGCATGCTGGATCGCGATTGCTGGATCATCAATCTTCCCGATGCACAGGGGAGCGACGAGAAAGCAGCCGATCACCGATGTGGTTTCCGTACATATAACGGGCACAAGGGTACGGATTTTGCCGTTCGCGACTTTCGGGCGCTCGATAGCGGCGCCGACGTTGTTGCGGCCGGGCCCGGGATCGTTACGGCGGCGCGGGATGGCGCCGAGGAGTATTTCAAACAAACTCCGGAGACGCGGAAACTGATCGGCCGAAAGGCCTGCGGGAACGGGGTGATAATCGAACATAATGGCGGTTGGGAAAGCCAATATTGTCATATGCGCAAAGGCTCGCTTGCCGTGAAGCTGGGTGACCGGGTCACGCGGGGGCAGAAACTCGGGCTGGTGGGCATGTCCGGCCGGACGCAGTTTCCCCATGTGCATATCGAGTTCAGGGTCGATGGCAAAACGGTCGATCCCTTTACCGGAGCGGCGGTCGGTTCCGGTTGCAACCGCCCGCAGCGATCGCTCTGGGCCGAGAACGCTGGCGTCGGATATCCGACCTTTGCGTTATATGCCGCCGGTTTCGCGGACCAATCCGTGAACGTCAACGCGGTCTATTCGTCGGCGCGAAGTCCTGTCAGCCTGCCGCGCCACGCGCCGGGCCTGGTGCTGTGGGCCGCCATGTTCGGCGTGCAACGTGGCGATGTACTGAAACTTCGGATACTGGACCCCGCAGGCGCGGCTATTTCCGTGCGGGAAATCCGCTTCGATCGGTCCCAGGCACGGCGTATTGAATATACGGGGCGAAAACTGCCACCTCCCGGCTGGGCGCCGGGTGGCTGGAAAGGGGAGGCCGTGTTGCAGCGCTTCGTCAATGGCCGTACGGTTTCGCGATCAATCGTTGTTCCCCTTATCATTAAATAGTCAGGGCGGATTTATGCCGGGTATCGAAATACATATCGGCTGCGATATCGGCGGCACGTTCACCGATATTGTTGCCCAGATGGGGGACGGAGCTCTCCATGTGCGCAAAGTGGCTTCCACGCCCGATGACCCGGGTGAGGCAGTCGTTGCCGGTCTTGCCGACCTGCTGAGGGATGTCGGTGCCTCACTGTCCGATGTGCGGGAAGTGGTGCATGGCACCACGGTGGGCTCGAATACAATCCTCCAGAAGAGCGGCGCAAAGACAGGGCTGATCACGACGGAGGGTTTCCGCGACATTTTGGAAATCGGGCGTATTCGAACGCCCACGATGTTCGACCTGACCTGGGAGAAGCCCGAACCCCTGGTGCCGCGCCGTCATCGGCTTGAGGTGGGCGAGCGCATGGGGGCGGATGGCAGCGTTGTGCGGCCGCTTGTAGATGAAGAGGTTATCGCCGCCGGTCAGCGTCTGGTTGACGAGGGCATCGAGGCGGTAGCGATCTGTTACATCAATTCGTGCTTCAACGCGGCGCATGAACGGCGTACCGCCGATATCCTGACGGAAAAATTTCCCCAGCTTCTGGTCACGGCGTCCTGCGATGTGTTGCCGGAAATGAAAGAATACGAACGGACGTCTACGACGGTTGTGAATGCCTATCTCCTGGTCGAGATGCGCCGTTATCTGTCCAACCTGACGCGTAACCTCGGCGATGCCGGGATGACGGCGCCGTTGCTGGTCGTCGCGTCCTCTGGCGGCATGATGCGGGTCGAGACGGCGAGTGAGATTCCGGTTTTTGCCGTCGGGTCCGGTCCGGCGGGTGGTGTCATGGGGGCAGCT
>CAJQLI010000380.1 GCA_905479125.1 uncultured Alphaproteobacteria bacterium
CGCACGACAACCTCGCCGAAGACATCGACAACGCCAAGACGGGTGCGCCCGACCTCGAACATATCCTGTATTTCGGCAGCGACCGGCCGGATAGCCTGGAAGCATCGATGGAAACAAAACAGGATGTTTTCGCAAACGTGGATACATCCGCGGATGACCCTGCCATCATCGGCTTCACATCGGGCTCCACGGGCACGCCGAAAGGTACCCTGCACTTCCACCGCGATATCCTGGCGGCCGCCGATTGCTTTATCGGACACGTGGTCAAGATCAAGCCGGGCGATATCGTCTGTGGCAGCCCGCAAATCGCGTTCCTGTATGGCCTGTGCGCTTTCATCGCCGACACGTTCCGGTTCGGTGCAACGGCGGTGCTGCTGGAACGCGGCACACCCGAAGCAGTGCTTCAGACCATCGAGAGATACAAAGCGACCGTCTGTTTCTCGACCCCGTCCGGCTACAAGCTGATGCTCGACAAGGCGCGGGACTACGATCTTTCGTCGCTGCGCGAATGCGTTGCCGGCGGCGAGCCGCTTGCGCCGGCCACTTTCAACGAATGGAAAGCCATCACCGGCGTTGAGATGATCAACGGTCTCGGCATTTCCGAGCTCCTCCATATCTTCATCTCGGCAAGCGGTGACGACATCAAACCCGGCGCCATCGGCAAGGCAACACCGGGCTTCCAGGTCCGCGTCGTCGATGATGAAATGAATGACGTCAAACCGAACGAAATCGGCCAGATGATCGTCAAAGGCCCGAATGGCTGCCGCTATCTTGACGATCTCGAACGCCAGAAAGCCTATATCCATGACGGCTGGAACAAATCCGGTGATCTGTGCCGTATCGACGAGGATGGCTACTTCTATTACGAGGCGCGCACCGACGACATGATCCTGACCGGCGGCTATAATGTGTCCGGTCTGGAGGTCGAAGCGGTGCTGCTTGAGCACCCGAAGGTCAAGGAAGTCGCGGTCGTGGGCACACCCGACAAAGACCGTGGCCAGATCGTCAAAGCTTTCATTATACCTTCTAACGCGGAGGCAAATGATGATGCGACTGTTTCTGAGTTGCAAAATTTCGTAAAATCACAGATATCTGCATTCAAGTACCCGCGGGCGGTGGAATTCGTCGACGATTTACCCCTGACCGCTACCGGCAAGATCCAGCGCGGCGCACTGCGCCAATTAGAGCGGGAACGCGCGGAAAAAGCCGGAATTATCTAGAAAGGAAATTCATGTCGGACCTAAACGTAAGAGACAAAGACACCATCGACTTCATGCTGACGCGCCGCTCGACGGTCGCGAAGATGATGGACGGCCCCGGCCCGACCGATTCTGATCTCAGAAAAATCATGGAAACCGGTATGCGGGTGCCCGATCACGGCCGCCTGACACCCTGGCGCTTTATCGTCATTCGTGGCGATGCCCGAGAAAAAATCGGCGACGTGATTGCCGCCTCCTACAAAAAGAACAACCCCGATGCGATCGAGGAACAGATCGAAATCGAACAGGAGCGCCTCACCCGCGCGCCCGTGATCGTTGCCGTTCTGTCACGTGTCCACAAAGGCCACAAGATCCCCGAATGGGAACAGGTCCTGTCCGCGGGTGCTGCCTGCCAGAACATGCTGATCTCTGCGCAGTCGATGGGCTATGCCGCACAATGGCTGACGGAATGGTACGCCTATGACGCAGACGTCAAGGCAGCTATCGGCGCTGAAGCCGGAGACGAAATTGCCGGCTTTATCTATTTCGGCCACCCGATGGCCGAAGGAAAAGAGCGCGCCCGTCCAGAATACGACAACATCGTAACCGAATGGTCGGCGGCAGGGTAATCCCCGCCGACCCGATGCACCGAGAAACGGGCCGCGACAGCTGTAGCCTTAAGCAGTCGTGTCGATGACGATCTTGCCGCGCACCTTACGGTCGCTCAGCACCTTGCAGGCATCGACGATCTGATCCATCGGAAAAACTGCCTGTACGGGTACCTTTAGCTGCCCAGCGGAGACCATCTCGAATATTTCGATCTGAACTTTCTGCACCCACGCCGGATCACGGTCGCGGTATTCGGCCCAGTTCACGCCAGTGACGGCGATATTCTTGAGCAACGTGTAATTCACTTTCATCGTCGGAATGGTGCCGCTCGTGAAGCCCACCACCACAATACTGCCGCCAAAATTTAGCGCGCGGATAGAGCCGTCGAACACATCTCCGCCGACAATCTCGATGACGATATCGACGCCCCCGCCAGTGATCGCTTTTACATCATCCCGGATACTGTCTTTGACGCTATCACCGGAAATATCGATCACGTGATGGGCGCCGTTTTCACGGGCCAGATCTTCCTTCGACATGGTCGTTAACCCGGCGATGACCTCGCAGCCCCAGGCGGCGGCAAGCTGCATCGCAGCAAGCCCGACACTTCCCGAAGCACCGGTCACCAGCACCTTGTCGCCCTTCTTCAAATGAGCGCGTGCCACCAGGGCGAAATGCGCCGTCTGATAGGCGATGCCGATCGCGGCTGCCTCTTCGAACGAAACGCCCTCTGGAACGGGGTAACACTGCGATTCATCGGCTAGGATTTCCTGCGCGTAAGCGCCGTATTCGACCTGCACCATCACCCGGTCGCCCACTTTCAGACCTGTAACACCATCACCAACGGATTTGATGATTCCCGCCCCCTCTTTCCCCGGCGAAAACGGCAATGGCGGGCGAAACTGATATTTGCCCTCCATCACCAGAAGGTCGGGAAAATTAACCGCCGCCGCCTTGTTATCGACGACTACCTGCCCCGGCCCCGCAGCTAACGACGCGAGTTCCTCGATCACGAGATTTTCCGGCGGTCCCAGTTCCCGGGCGATAATTGCGCGCATTGGTGCCATATCCTTTGTTTCTGTCCGATAACGACGATCCATCAGCCGTCACTTTACCGCCGAACCCCAAATCCGCAATAGATTTTACATGAACGTAAATATTTATTTTACGTTCATGTAAAAGAATGTAAAAGTAGCATCAATTACCAAACACCCCATAATCAGGGGCGGACAATCACAGGAGCTTGCAATGTTTATCGGCGTGCCCAAGGAAATCAAACCTTTCGAGAACCGTGTAGGCCTGACACCGGCCAGTGTCCGAGAGATGATCGCCAATGATCACAAGGTCGTCGTGGAGACAAACGCCGGCCATGCAATCGGCTTCGACGATGCCGACTATCAAACCGCAGGGGCCGGCATCGCAGCAAGCGCCGCCGATGTATTCGCCCAGGCTGAAATGATCGTAAAGGTGAAGGAACCACAGGCATCTGAAATCGCGATGCTGCGCGAAGGACAGATACTTTTTACCTATCTGCACCTTGCCCCTGATGAAGCGCAGACCCAGGGCCTCCTCGATAGTGGCTGCACAGGCATCGCCTATGAAACAGTGACAGATCACCGGGGCGGGCTCCCCTTGCTTGCCCCGATGAGCGAAGTAGCCGGACGCATGGCCGTTCAGGCTGGTGCGACCTGCCTTGAAATAGCCCATGGCGGTCGCGGTGTTCTGCTCGGCGGCGTACCGGGCGTGTCCCCCGGCAAGGTCGTGGTCATCGGCGGCGGCGTCGTCGGCAGTAACTCGGTTTTCGTCGCAACCGGCATGGGTGGCCACGTCACCGTTATCGACAGGGACATCCGCCGGCTGGCGGAAATCGATTCACAATATAAAAGCCTGATCACAACGCGCTTTTCAAACAGCACCAATATCGAGGAAGAGGTCGCAAATGCCGACCTGCTAATCGGCGCCGTACTGGTTCCCGGCGCGGAAGCACCGAAGCTTGTGACCGCCGATATGGTGAAAAGCATGAAACGAGGCGCTGTTATCGTCGATGTCGCAATCGATCAGGGCGGTTGCTGTGAGACCAGTCGGCCGACAACCCATGACGACCCGACCTACATCGTCGACGGTGTGGTCCATTACTGTGTGGCCAACATGCCCGGGGCTGTTGCTCGGACATCGACCTTCGCCCTGAACAACGCCACCCTGCCCTTCGCGATTACAATTGCAAATATGGGC
>CAJQLI010000381.1 GCA_905479125.1 uncultured Alphaproteobacteria bacterium
AGTGCAGCGATAATTCCTGTTCGAAGCTTGGCCACGGTCACACGGCCTTTCGGTTGATGGATTGTTGAACGGGGCGGCGCATCAGGTGTTCTTTCCCTTGCGGCTGCCAACCTTGCGGTCAATCGCTGGGCGCCCGGCACGGGTGCGTACGATCAACTGGTCGGGGATACGAAGGTCGATCGACAGCAGGTCCTGTTTGAGCAGTTTGTGCTGGCGCTCAAGGCGGGCAAATCGCTGCCAGGCGGATAGCGCATCTGTCTCGGGCAGGCGCACGTAGACGCCGTTATCCATACGGATATTCCAGCGGCGATCGCCGACACGGACGGCGGCGTTCACCCGTTTCTTCAGGTCGGGCTCGTGGGCGAGGATCGACAGCAGTGCCGTCGCGTGCATGGGGGCATCTTTCCCGACCAGTACAAGAAGGTCGGGAAAACGCTCGAGCTTCTGGGACGTGATCATGCCGCCTTCGTCATCGACGAGAACCAGCTCGTTCTTGCGCTGCCAGAGGGCGAGGGGACGCCGCTCAACAATACGGACCCGCACGGTTGCAGGAAATTCGCGCTCCAGGCTGGCAACGCGTATCCATGGCAGTTCTTCCAGTCTTGTCCGGGCAGATTTCAGGTCTACCGTCAGTAGCGGCGCGCCACGGGAAATATCCAGCGCTTTCATGATCTGGGCTGATGATTCGTTGGCCCGGCCTTCGAGCATTACCTCTTCGACGCGGAATCCGGCATCGGCAAGAGATTCGGCCGCTGCCTTGAACATGGAGTTGGTTACACCTGTGACCCAGCCCGATTGCCACAGCCAGGTGGGCCCCGCCAGGGCGAGACTGAAAATCGCTACCGCGACACCGCCACGGACAGATCGTTTTGCCCAGCGCGGCATTGGTCTGCGACGGGCACCCTTCGCTTTGTTTCCCGCTTTACCGGATTTTTTGCCGGTTGCGGATTTACCCAAGTTTAGCCATCGCATGATGCGTTCTCCACCATCCAGCGAACAAGATCGCTGAAGTTGATTCCGGCATGTGCTGCCTGCTCGGGGACGAGCGACAACGGTGTCATGCCGGGTTGTGTGTTGACCTCAAGAAGGATCAGGTCGCCCGGATCGTTCTGCGAATCGTCGTACCGGAAATCGGCACGGGAGACGCCGCGGCAGCCAAGCGTGTTATGGGCGCGTACCGCGTAATCCATCGCGGCGGTATAGATTTCTTCCGGTACCGGCGCCGGGATCAGGTGTTCGGCTTTGCCGTCGGTATATTTGGCGGTGTAGTCGTAAAAGCCGCTTACCGGCTTGATCTCGGTAACGCCGAGGGCGCGATCGCCCATGACAGCAACCGTCAGTTCGCGTCCGGGAATATATTTTTCGACCATGACGGTGTCGCCGAAGGTCCATGAGCCGTCGTCAAGCGATGGCAGGTGGCTGTCATCCAGTACGACCGTCACACCAACGCTCGACCCTTCGTTCATCGGCTTGATGACGAACGGTTTGTCCATGACGCTGCCAGCTTTGAAATCGGCGCGTGTCGCTATTTCGTGCGGTGCGCAGGGAATGCCCACGGACTCGAACAGCCGCTTTGCCATCGGTTTATCCATCGCGAGGGCAGAGGCCATCACGCCGGAATGGGTATATTTCAGGCCGAGGCATTCAAGGACGCCCTGGATGCAGCCATCTTCGCCGTAGCGTCCGTGCAGAGCATTCAGGACGACGTCCGGTGCGGGTGTAAGTTTGCCGACGAGGCCGGCGACGTCACGCTGGACGTCGATTGCACGGACATCGAATTCGGTGTTGGCCAATGCGTCGACGATTGCGCCGCCACTGACCAGTGATACTTCGCGTTCGCTGGACCATCCGCCCATCAGGACGGCGACTGACGTGCTCATGACACGCCGCCTTTCAGCTCAACGCCGATACGCCGGATTTCCCATTCGAGAATAATTCCTGAATGGTCTTTGACCCGCTTGCGCACTTCGTCGCCGAGCGTTTCTAGGTCGCGCGCGGTGGCGTTGCCCTTGTTAATGAGGAAGTTGCAATGTTGTTCCGACACCATCGCATCTCCGATGGTGAGCCCGCGGCAGCCCGCGGCCTCGATCAATTCCCAGGCTTTGGTGCCCGGAGGATTTTTGAAGGTCGAGCCACCGGTGCGTGCCTGTATCGGTTGCGACGATTTCCGGTCCTCTGCGATCTCTGTCATGCGTTGGTCAATCGCTGCGCGGTCGCCGGGTTCTCCCGAAAGGCGCGCAGAAAGGAATATCCAGCTTTCATCGATCGCACTGTGACGATAGGAAAACGCAAAATCGGCCGGTGTCAGTGAATGCAGGTTGCCCACCGGGTCAATCGCTTCGGCAGACACAAGAACGTCGCTGATTTCACGGCCATAGGCACCCGCGTTCATTCGAAGTGCACCGCCAATGGTACCGGGTATGCCGCTGAGAAATTCGAGCCCGCCAATGGACCGGTCGCGTCCTTCACGTGCGACAGCGACATCCAGTGCGCCGGCACCTGCGGTTACATCCGTACCGTCAAAAGTAATATCGCCGAGCGCCTTGCCGAGATGAATGACGACACCTGCCAGGCCGCCATCGCGGATCATAGCGTTGGAGCCGAGTCCCAGAACGGTTCGTTCGATGCCGGGTTCCAGTGCCGAGATAAAGTCGATCAGATCTTCGCGGTCTGCCGGATGGAACAATACCTCTGCCGGTCCACCGGTCCGGAACCAGGTAATGCCTGATATCGGCGCGTTTTCCGTCAGTTTCCCGCGGACGGGCGGGAGCCGGTCGATCAGTCGGGGCAGGGCGTGGGCAAGCATGATTATGCGCCCCCTGAATTCTTGGCAGGCTGGTCTGCCCAGGCGGTTGTCAGCGCGGCGGGCAGGTCGTTGGCCCAGGCAGTGATGTTGCCGGCGCCGAGACAGATCACGAAATCGTCCGGCTTGGCCAGGTCAGCGACCAGCGACGCCAGGGAATCGGCATCATCGAGCGGCACGACATGCCTGTGGCCCCGGGCGCGGATCCCGTCGACCAGCGCATCGCGGTCGATACCGGGCATCGGTGCTTCGCCGGCGGCGTATATGTCGGCGACGATTACGGTATCCGCGTCGTTGAAGCAGGTGCAGAATTCGTCGAACAGATCGCTGACGCGCGAATATCTGTGTGGCTGCACCACGGCGATCACATTTCGGCGTGTGCTGGTTCTCGCAGCGGCGAGAACTGCGGCGATTTCCACCGGATGATGGCCGTAATCGTCGACGATGGTGACGTCATTGACCACGCCCGTGCGGGTGAAGCGCCGCTTCACGCCACTGAAATTCATCAGTGCCCGCTTCAGAACATCCGGTTCGACACCCATTTCCTGGGCAATGGCGATGGCGGCAAGGGCATTGCGAATATTGTGGTCACCGACCATCGGCATGGTGAAAGTGCCAAGGTCGACCGAGGTCGCTGTTATCCGGTTGGACACGATGACGTTAAAGTGGGACCCGGTGGGGTCGGCGGAAATGTCGGTCGCGCGAATATCGGCCTGCGGGCTTAGCCCGTAGGTCACGATGCGCCGGTCCGAGACGGCAGAAATAAGGGCCTGCACTTCCGGATCGTCGATGCACATCGTCGCAAATCCGTAAAACGGAATGTTTTGGACGAACGTGACAAAAGCCGCTTTGAGGGTGTCGAAATCGCCGTAATGATCGAGATGTTCCGGGTCGATATTGGTCACCACCGCGATCGTTGCCGGCAGTTTCATGAAAGTCCCGTCGGATTCATCGGCTTCCACCACGATCCAGTCGCCGTCACCGAGGCGGGCATTGGTGCCGTACGCGTTGATGATACCTCCGTTTATGACGGTGGGGTCGAACTTACCGGCATCCATCACAGCGGCGACGATGGATGTGGTCGTTGTTTTGCCATGGGTGCCGGCCACCGCGATGCCCCATTTCAGGCGCATGATCTCGGCCAGCATTTCGGCGCGAGGGACTACCGGGATTAGTCGAGCGCGTGCCTCGATGACTTCGGGGTTGTCCGATTTTACGGCTGACGAAATCACGATGACTTCGGCTTCTTTCAGGTTCGCGCCGTCATGACCGATAGATATATCGATGCCCAGACCGCGGAGCCGCAAGACATTGGCGCTTTCGGCAATGTCGCTGCCTTGAACGGCGTAGCCGAGATTATGCAGAATTTCCGCAATACCGCTCATGCCGATACCGCCGATGCCGACGAAATGAATCGTGCCGATGCTGAGGGGGAGCGTTTTCATGCCGCGATCTCCCGCACGGGGTCTGCGCCCGGGCCATGGTCGCCGTTTCCTGCAACGCCCATCAGTTTTTCCGCCTGGTCTGCGAGGCCGGCCGCAGCGGACATGCCGCCGAAATCGTGCGCGCATTTCGCGGCATCGATCAGGATATTCTGCAGATTGACGAAACTTTCGAGCCGCATTGTCAGGGCATCCGGCGTGAAACCGTCCTGCGGGATCAGCCAGCCTGCGCCCGTGGCTTCGACCGCGCGCGCATTGGCCGTCTGGTGGTCGTCCGTCGCGTGCGGATAGGGGACGAGGATCGCCGGGCGCCCGGCCTCCGCCAGTTCCGCCACGGTTGATGCGCCGGCACGGGTAATCACGATATGCGCTGCGGTCATACGATCGGGCACGTCGTCGAAGAAAGTCGCAAGGTCAGCGGACACACCGGCCTCTGCGTATATCCGTCTGACGTTTTCGATATCTTCGGCCCGGCACTGCTGGGTAATCGCAAACCGGCGACGCAGTGTTTCCGGCATTTCCTTCAGGGCGCGCGGCACGATTTCGCTGAGAACAGTGGCGCCCTGGCTGCCGCCCATGACAAGGATTTTGACACCTTCGCCATTCGGTCCGATCGGCGGATAGGCCTGTTGCCGGACCGCACTGAAAGCCGCGCGGACGGGGTTTCCGGTCAGCACCACGTTATCGTCACTTGTTACGGCGATACCCGATGTTTCTTTGAAGGATGTCGCGATGACGGTCACGCGTTTGGAGACGAGCCTGTTTGCACGCCCGAGAACCGCGTTCTGTTCGTGGATAATTGTCGGCAACCCGCGTGACGTCGCTGCAATCATTGTGGGGACCGACGGATAACCGCCAAATCCGATAACGCATCCGGGGCGAAGCTTTCTGAAGAGGCGCCGCGCCTGGAGCACGCCGACACCGATCGAGACGGCGGCACTTACTTTAGCCATCAGCCCGCCGCTGACACCCGACGCGCTGATCCGGTGTACGTCGACACCTGCAAGCGAACTGCCAAGACCGGTACCACGCGCATCGGTTGCCAGTGCAACCGTGTGTCCGCGTGCGATCAGCTCTTCGGCAACGGCAATTGCCGGGAATATATGTCCGCCGGTGCCACCGGCGGCGAGGAGAATGCTGCGGCCAGCCGTCATCGTGCAGCCTCCGTGCCGACGCGTCGCCGCGTCAGTGCCAACAGGAACCCAATGCACAGCCCCATAGCGATCAGCGAAGAGCCGCCATAACTGACAAAAGGAAGTGTCATGCCCTTGGTCGGCATAAGCCGGAGGGTGGACCCCATATTGATGACGGCCTGCAGTCCGAACTGGACGACGAGACCTGATGTGGCGAGCAGAATGAACAGGTCGGTTTCCTGCAGCGCTTTTGCGAAGCCGCGCAGGACGACAAATCCAAAGAGTGCAACGATGATCAGGCAGACGAAAAGACCGAATTCCTCGCCCGCGACGGCGAAGACGAAATCCGAATGCGCGTCGGGAAGAACCTGCTTCACGGTGCCTTCGCCGGGACCTCGACCGAACAGGCCGCCATTCATGAAAGCCTCAAGCGAGCGGTCGACCTGATAGCTGTCACCCGAAGAGGGGTCCAGGAAGCGGTCGACACGGCTGGCGACATGCGAGAGCGTGAAATAGGCGAGCACGAAGGCCGCAACGCCGCCGATGGCAAGACCGGCCGCCCAGAACAGTGGCAGGCCCGCGAGGAAAAACTGGCAGGCCCAGACGGATGAAATGACCACGGCCATGCCAACATCGGGCTGCAGCAGAAGCAATCCGACGATCACGCCATAGGCACCGATCGACATCAGGTTTCCGTGTTTCAGAGCTCCGGTACGCGCCGACGCGAACAACCAGGCCGCAACCACGGCAAAGGCAGGCTTCAGGAATTCGGAGGGCTGAACCGACATCGGACCAAGCGCGATCCAGCGCCGTGCACCCTTGATTTCAGTCCCGAACACGAAGGTCGCGAGCACCATGACCGCGAAAATAACCAAAGTGATTGTCGCGACCCGAAATACGCCGCGCGGCGACAGCAGGGAAGCGCCGACCAACAGTGCGAGCGCTATCGGCAGGTAGATCAACTGGCGGCGGGCGAAATAGAAATAGTCGAGGCCGATACGTTCGGCGACTGCCGGACTTGCGGCCAGCGCCATGATAATGCCAAACGCGATCAGCGCGCCGACGGCCGTCAGCGTCCACCGGTCAACGGTCCACCACCAGCGGCCGAGGATCGACGTGTCAGAGCGTGCAAATACGGTCATGCTGCGCTCTCCGCCCGAAGACCTGCGACCAGGTCCCGGAAATGGTCGCCGCGCAGCGTGAAGTTCGGGTACTGATCGAAAGATGCACAGGCAGGCGATAACAGGACCACGGGGGCTGTTTCACCGTCCGCGGCAGCACAGCGCCCGGCGTCTTTCACCGCGGCTGCAAGATTACCCGACATTGTGACGGGAACCGTGCCGCTCAGCGCAGCCTCGAATGAATCGGCGGCCTCGCCGATTAGAAAGGCGTGTCTTACGTGGTCCAGATAAGGGGCCGTCGGGGTGAGCCCGTCTTCCTTGGCGACGCCGCCGGCGATCCAGTAGATGTTCGAGAAACTCGCCAGCGCCCTTGCGGCAGCTTCGCCGTTGGTTGCCTTTGAATCGTTGATGTAACGGATGCCGTCGATCTCTCCGACGGCTTCCAGCCGGTGCGGCAGGCCGGGATAGGTTTCAAATGCTGCCGAAATCTGTGCGGGCGTCAGTCCTCGCGCCCGGGCTATGGCCCAGGTGGCGGCAGCGTTCTGCCAGTTATGTTGACCCCGCAGCGTCTCGATATGGCCGATCGCGCAGGTGTTGCCGTCGGCATCGGACAATGTGCCGTCGATCACGCTGACGCCATCCTCGACGGGGTGGGTGACGGATACCGGGACGACCTGCCAGGCGTCGTTCTCTGAAAGTTCGTTCATCACGGCGAGGCTGTATGCGTCATCGACCCCAATAACGGCGATCTGGCGGTCGGTCCCGGGTGCCGCCCGGAATATCCGTTTTTTCGCTGCCACATAGCCTGCCATGTCGCCGTGCCGGTCGAGATGATCGGGGGTCACATTCAGCAGGACGGCTATGTCGAAGGACGCCGTGTGCGTCAGATCGAGCTGGTAGGATGACAGTTCGAGGACGACTGTTTCGCCATCTGTCGGGGGTGTCAGGCCGAGGACAGGCGGGCCGAAATTACCGCCGATCTGGACGGCGACACCGGATGCGTGAAGAACGTGATGCAACAAAGCCGATGTCGTCGATTTCCCGTTCGTACCGGTAATGCCGATCAGGACGGTGCCATCGGTGTTTTCTGTCAGCAGCTCTATATCGCCGATAACCGGCCGGTCCGCATTTCGGGCGCAGACCACGACCGGGTGCGGCACCGGATGGGTCAGCGGGATACCCGGGCTCAGCACCAGCGCAGAGAACTGTGACCAGTCCGCGGCTGCAAGATCTGCAAGCGGGATATTTTCGTTCGCCGCTTCCGCGCGGGAATCGGCATTGTCGTCCCATGCCGTGACAGTCGCGCCCCCCGCCATCAGCGCATGCGCGGTCGCACGGCCGGAGCCGCCGAGTCCGAAGACCGCCAGGTGCTGTGAGGAACGGGATGTCACGGGGATCATGATCGTGCGTCTACCTCAGCTTCAGGGTTGCGAGGCCGACCAGTGCGAGGATCGACGCGATGATCCAGAAGCGAATCACGATTGTCGATTCAGCCCAGCCTTTTTGCTCGAAATGATGATGCAGCGGCGCCATCCGGAACACGCGCTTGCCGGTCAGTTTGAATGACGCGACCTGAACGATTACCGAGACGGTCTCAAGAACGAACAGTCCGCCAATAATGGCGAGCACGATTTCGTGCTTGGTGACGACGCTGACGGCCCCCAGTGCGCCGCCGATGGCGAGCGAGCCGGTGTCGCCCATGAAGACCATGGCGGGCGGCGCGTTGTACCAGAGGAACCCCAGACCGGCGCCGACCAGCGCCCCGCAGAACACCGCGAGTTCACCCGCGCCGCGTACGAAATGAATTTGCAGATATTCGGAAAAGACGAAGTTGCCGGATACATAGGCAATCAGGGCGAAACATGCCGCCGCGATCAGGGCGGGCATGATCGCAAGCCCGTCGAGCCCATCGGTGAGGTTTACCGCATTCGAGGCGCCGACGAGGACGATGACCGCCCAGGGAACGAAGAACCATCCGAGCGGTACGAGCAGTTCCTTGAAAAAGGGTAATGCCAGCCCGGTGGACAGAGCGCCTTCGGACAGACTGGTAATCCAGATGGTGACGCCGCCGCCAATGATGACCTGTCCGAGGAGCTTCAGCCGGCCTGACAGGCCGTTGCTCGAACGTTTGGTCAGTTTGATGTAGTCGTCGACAAAGCCGATCGCGCCGAAGCCGAGTGTTACCGTCAGGACTGCCCAGACATATCCGTTGGTCAGGTCCGCCCAGAGCAGTGTCGCGATGCCGAGCGCGAGCAGGATCAGCACGCCGCCCATGGTCGGCGTGCCTTTTTTCGTAAGAAGGTGTGATTGCGGGCCGTCTTCACGGATCGGCTGGCCCTCGGCCTGCTTGCTTTTGAGCCAGCGGATAACCGCCGGGCCGAGAACGAAGCTGACGAACAATGCCGTTACCACAGCACCCCCGGTCCGCAGGGTGATATAGCGGAACAGGTTGAATGCGCCGATTTCGTCGGCCAGCGGGAACAGGAGGTTATAGAGCATCTGTTACTTTCTCCTGTTTCAGGTGCCGTTCGCGGCGCGCGCGACGGGCGCCGGTTCGGTCAGTTTTTTGATAATTCGTGAAAGCCCGATCCCGTTCGACGCCTTGACGGTGACAATGTCTCCGGCCTGGAGGCCGGACATCACGATCGGGAGAAGTTCGCCCGCTGTGTCGGCAATGCCACCAAGTGCGGTCGACGAGAGCCTGTCTGCGAGAGCAGTCATTTCCTGTCCGGCGAGGAACGCGATATCGATATCGTTCCGAATGATCTCTGCCTCGAGCGCCTCATGGGCGGCCTTCGAAATGTCCCCGAGTTCGAGCATGTCACCCAGGATGACGACCCGCCGCCCGCCATCCTTCGGCATATGCCCGAGGGTTTTCAGGGCGGCGTTCATGGATTCGGGGTTGGCGTTATAGGAATCATCGATCAGCCGGATACTGCCGTTCCCCCAGGGGATGACATGTACTGCGCCGCGGCCCGGTAACCCGGGGAGTGCTGCCAGCGCGGATGCCGCGGTATCCATATCGCCACCAAGTGCATCCACGGTGGTGAGGACGGCAAGGCTGTTATAGGCCCAGTGCACGCCCGGTTGTCCGACGCGGAAGTTAAGTGTTTTACCGTGCCAGCTTGCCTCGACCGAGTTGCCGGTCGTGTCGCTCAGGCATTCGATCAGGCGCATATCGGCTTCCGTACTGCGCCCGAAACTGATGATGCGGTCAGCGCCGGTGGCGAGAGCCGTGGTCGCGAGCAGGTCAAAATGCTCGGTATCTCGGTTGATAATCGCGATGCCGCCGTCAAGACCGGAGAATATTTCCGCCTTCGCATGGGCAATGTCTTCGAGGGATTTGAAGAATGCCATATGGGCGGAGGCAATGGCGGTCACCACGGCAACATGGGGGCGGGCCAGGCTGACCAGCGGGGTGATCTCACCGGGATGGTTCATGCCGATCTCGAAGATGCCGAAGTCGGTATCTTTCGGCATACGGGCCAGTGACAGCGGCACGCCCCAGTGATTGTTCAGGCTGCTTTTACTGAAGCTTGTGGACCCCTGGGACGCCAGAACATGGGCCAGGGCTTCTTTCGTGCCGGTCTTGCCGACACTGCCGGTAATGGCGGCAATCTTCGCGCCTGTCCGGGCGCGTCCGGCCACGGCGAGGCTGCGCAGAGCCTCCAGCGTATCAGCGACGATCAGGCCGGGCATACCGTCGAGGCTGTCTGCACTGGTCTCGGATACCAGGGCTGCTGCCGCGCCGTTGTCGAAAGCACCGCCGACAAAATCGTGGCCATCGAAATTGGGCCCGGAAAGGGCGACGAACAGATCGCCTCGCTCGAGAGAGCGGGTATCGATTGAGATTCCGTTTGTCGTCCAGGTGCCGGCTGCACGTCCGCCCGTCGCGGCGGGTGCATCGGTCGAGGTCCAGAGCGGGGAGGGGGTCATTTCTGTTCCCCCGTGTTGTCCGCGATTGCCGTCCGGGCGATGAGCAGGTCGTTAAACGGCCGGACTTCATCACCGATGATCTGCCCGGTTTCGTGCCCCTTGCCGGCAATTATCAGAACATCGCCATCCGATAGCATCGAGACGGCCTCGCGTATTGCTGTCTCGCGGTCGCCGATATCGTTTGCGCCCGGTGCACCGGCCATAATTTCCTTGCGGATAACATCCGGCGCTTCGGAGCGCGGGTTGTCGTCCGTGACGATGGCAATGTCGGCGAGATCAGTTGCAACCCGGCCCATCATCGGTCGTTTGCCGCGGTCCCGGTCTCCGCCGCAGCCAAAGACGACAATCAGCCGCCCGGTGGTATGGGGCCGCATCGCATTGAGAACATTTTCCAGCGCATCCGGGGTATGGGCGTAATCGATATAGACGCTGCCGCCCTGGGTCGTCCCGGCATGTTCGAGGCGTCCCGGCACACCCTGCAATTGCGGCAGGCTGTTTAATACGCCGGTAATGTCGCCGCCACAGGCAATGGCGAGGCCGGCGGCGCAGAGGACGTTGAAGACCTGGAACGCACCGGCAAGTGGCAGGTTAATTTCCGTTTCCTGCCCGAAAGCCGACAGAGAAATCCGCGTCCCGTAATGGGAGGGTTCTGCCGTGGTCAGTTTAAGGTCTTTACCGTTCCGCCCGTATGTGATCGTTTTGCCGCCGAATGCGCTGGCGAGCGATTTCAATTCCGGAATGTCGGCATTAAGGACCGCGATGCCGTCAGCGGGCAGGAGTTCGCTGAACAGGCGGGCCTTGGCGTTCAGGTATGCGTCGAGCGTGCCGTGGTAATCCAGGTGGTCGCGCGACAGGTTGGTGAAGGCGGCAGCGCGGAGCCTGACACCGTCCAGCCGGCGCTGGTCTAGCCCGTGACTTGAAGCCTCCATGACGACGTGATCGACGCCGTCCCGTGCGAGGCCTGCGAGATCTGCGTGAAGTGTGACGGGATCGGGTGTTGTCAGGCTGGGTTTGACGGAGCCGTCCGGCAATTGGAGGCCAAGCGTGCCCATGCTGACGGCCTTGTGACCGAGCAATGACCATATCTGGCGAGTGAAGTGCGCAACCGACGTTTTGCCGTTTGTGCCGGTGACGGCGGCGATGGTTTTCGGCTGATCGTTGTAGAACGCGGCGGCAATGTGAGCGAGCGCGGCGCGCGCATCTTTTGATGTCACAAGTGCAACACTGCCGTCTTCTACAATTGTGCCGTCCGGCGCGAGTATGGCGGCGGCTCCGTTCGCGATTGCGGTGTCTATGAATTTCCTGCCATCGACGGTCGATCCGGGCAGTGCTGCGAACAGAAAGCCGGGCTCGACGGCGCGTGAATCCGCGGTCAAACCCGTAATCTCCGTTTCGCGTAGTTCCACTGTCAGGTTCACCTGTGTGATTTCTCCCGGCAATAGGTCAATGAGTTGCAACCCGCCGCTCCCGCGCCGATTTTCCCGAAATTTCGATGGATAGAGTTTCCCGGACCGGGTCCGTTTCCTTGATCGGGCGCATTCCGAGGACCGGCGCAATCCGGCGCACGACCGCTCCGACGACGGGGGCTGCCACCCATCCGCCTGTTGCGTAGCCGAACGTTTCCTTTGTGCCCTTGGCTTCGTCGAGCATCGCGAGGACGACGTATCTGGGTTTGTGCATCGGGAACGCTGCGACGAAGGACGAGATCAGCGCCTTTTTCTTGTACCCACGACCTGACACTTTTTCGGCTGTACCGGTCTTGCCGCCGACGAGATAGCCGGGGGCAGCGGCGTTCCGGCCTGTGCCGTTTTTCACCACGAGGCGCATGAGACGGCGCATCTTCGCGGATGTTTCTGCCGTAATGACGCGTTTTCCGACCGGGGTTTCCGACGGGTTGCGGCGGATCAGGGTCGGGGTGCGATATATCCCGCCATTCACCATTGCCGAGACACCCGCAACCAGGTGCAGGGGGCTGACGGCGAGGCCATGCCCGAAAGAAATCGTCATGCTGTTGATTTCACGCCAGCGATTTGGGGAGAGCGGGGAACCGGTCTCGGACAGTTCTATAGCGACGGGCTTCATCATGCCGATCGTCGTCAGAAAATTCCGGTGGCCCGGTATGCCGACATCGAGTGCCATTTTTACGGTGCCGATATTCGATGAATACATGAATATTTCAGGTACCGAGAGCCAGCGTTTCTTTGCGTGGAAATCTCTGATCGTGAAGCGGGCTACCCGGATGGGGTTCGTGGCATCGTATCCGCCGTGCAGGCTGACTGTGCCGGCATCGAGCGCCATGGCAGTTGTAAATATCTTGAACGTCGACCCCATTTCGTAAACACCGAGCGTGGTCCGGTTGAAACGCAGGTCCTGTGCGATGGCGTTGGGCTGGTTCGGGTCGAAACTGGGGAGCGACGACATCGCGACCACTTCGCCGGTGGTGACGTCCATTACCAGGCCGGCCGCGCCGATGGCGCTGAATTTCTTCATCGCGACGCCGAGTTCATGTTCCAGAACGTGCTGGACGCGGACATCGATCGACAGGGCCATGTTGTCCTGGCGGGTGCGAAGCTCCTTGTCGAAATAGCGTTCGATTCCCGTCAGGCCCTTGTTGTCGATATCGGTAAATCCGAGGGCATGCGCCGCCAGTGAGCCCATCGGATACATCCGCCGTGCTTCACGCTGGAAATTAAGCGCCGGAATGCCGAGCCGATTGACGGCATATTGCTGCCGTGGCGTCAGGTGACGTTTCAGCCAGACAAATCCGCGGTTCGACCGCAGTTTTTTTTCGATGACCTTTACGTCTATATCGGGAAGCGCTGTTGCGAGTTTCAACGCTGCCTGTTCCGGGTCGAGGACAAGGCGGGGGTTTGCGAAAAGGGATGCTGTGCTCAGGCTTGTCGCCATCAACACGCCATTGCGGTCGACGATGTCGGCGCGTCCGTTATGCTTTTCGTCTTTCGCAATGCTGCGGGTGTAGCGGGGCTCGGTATTTTCCGAAAAAACCGAAACGTCGATTACGCGGATGCCGATCACGGTAAATGCCGCTGTAAACAGGGCGCCGGCGACCATCAGGCGGTTGCGGCCCATTTCGATAGCTGTCTTTCGATCGCCTTCAATGCGAATTTTTTCGGGTGGGGCCTGCCGCTTCCCGGTCATTGGCTTTTCTTCAGCTTGGCAAGGATCGGCTTGAGCCAGTCTTCGCCTTCAGATACCCGGGGTGCCACCGGCTTTTGAGCGGGCGCAGCTCGGGCGGCTGGTTTTTTCCTGGCTGCGACCTCTGTGAGTGTCGCCGTGTCGGCACCTTCCGGCGCGGACTGTTCCAGCAGTTCCTGCATCGACACTGTCTGCGCCGAGGAGGGCGCATTCATCCCGAGCAGGCGCTTGCTCAGGGCTTCGAGGCGGGCGGGCTGGTTCAGGTAACTCCATTCCGCTTCCATTACCTGGATTGCGTCACGGTCGGTGATGATGTCGGCGTTCAGCGCATGCAACCTGTCTTCGAGGGTCTGGACGCGATGCTTGACCACGAAAAGCCCGATCACGACGGAAATGGCGAGAACAGACCAGAGCAGGGTGGAGCGGCGCATGGCTCAGTCCTCCTGCATCGGCGGGGCCGATGTGCGTTCGGCAACACGCAATCGCGCGGAACGCGACCGGGGATTGCGTCTTGTTTCAGCGTCTGAAGGCTTCTGTGTGCCGCGCCGGATCAGTCTGAAGCGGGGCGTCGGGCTGGCGGAAGCCGCGGCGGGCATGTGACGGGATACGGTCGGCACGTCGCCTGAATGTTTACGCAGGAAGTCCTTTACGATGCGGTCTTCGAGTGAATGGAACGACACGACTGCAAGGCGCCCGCCCGGTGCGAGCACGATTTCCGCCCCGTTCAGGCCGCGTTCTATTTCGTCCAGCTCTTCGTTGACCTGGATACGAATGGCCTGGAATGTCCGGGTTGCCGGGTCCGTCTTGGATGACCGCCCACCGCGATAGGTGTTGCGGACGATATCCGCCAGTTGTCCGGTGCGCGTGATCGGCGCGTCCGCGCGGGCATCGACGATGGCGCGGGCGATGCGCCGGGCCTGCCGTTCTTCGCCGTACTTGAAGATGATATCGGCGAGTATGCCTTCGTCAGCCTCGTTGACGAGATCGGACGCCGACAAACCGTCTCTGCCCTGCCGCATATCAAGCGGGCCGTCATTCCGGAAGCTGAAACCGCGTTCCGGATCGTCGATCTGCATGGAGGATACGCCAAGATCAAGCGCAATGCCGTCAACGGCCTCTATGCCCTGGCGCGCAAGAATCTGCGCCATGTCGCCAAAGCGGCCTTCTATAACGGTGAGGCGTCCTGCGTATTTTCTGATCATCTCTGCCGCGCCCGCGACGGCGTCGGGATCGCGGTCTATGGCCCAAACGCGGCAATCGGCGGCATCGAGAATTGCTGATGTGTATCCGCCCGCGCCGAATGTACCGTCGACGTAGCTGCCGCCGTCACGGGGCTGAAGTGCCGCAAGCACTTCGTCGATCATGACAGGCTCGTGGCCGAACCCGCTATTTGCCGGAGGATTCGTCGCGGCATTCATTGGATGCCCCCACCGCTGAGCCGGGCGCGCAATGCTTCGACCTCGGCTAACTGATGTTTTTCATATACTTCGGGTGCCCAAATCTGAAACCGGGTGCCGCGGCCGACAAAGGTTGCGCGGTCGGTAATCCCGGCATGCTCTGTCAATCTGGCGGGCAGGATGATTCGCCCTTCGCCATCGAAAGGCAGCTCACTGGAGATCGCCATGATTGTTTCGACCAGCCCGTCATCTGACCTGCCAACCAGCGCCTGAGTGTAATCACCGCCATCAAGTGTCTGGTCGAGCTTGCGTCGGTTCAACTCGTCGAGCATGCCGCGGCCGAAAGCTTCAATGGCGCCGTCAATTAGCGATGGATAGGCGATAACCCCTTGATATGTTTCAGTTCCGAGCGCCGAGCGATAGGCAGCAGGAACCGATACGCGGCCCTTCCGGTCTACCTTGTTCTCGTATGTCGAAATAAACGACGTCACGGGGCGATCCGACTTTCCTGTCTTTTTCCGCCGGCGAACCGGCATGAAACCTCGTCCCTCAAACGCATTTGGGACATGGTGGAATATCATGGGTAATTATGGGAGTCAACGCCATTGATAGTAAAGAAATAGTTAAGAACGGGCATTTAGAAGCATTCGTTCAAGTTGCCAATCGACCCGTGGAGGCATCTAAAATGGACCGGAAGTCTGCACGCTGAATTCTTTATCCACAGATTGTGGCAGAACTGTGTTCTTACTATGTTCTCATCTTGGTGGTGTGACAGGGTGGGCGGGGAGAACAAAAAAACCGCGCCCCGTTTTACAGGGCGCGGTTTTCGAGGGGCGGGTCCGGGAGAAAATCCCGGCCCGGGAAACGCGTTATCGGGTACTTGTGACCGTAATCACCACGCGTCTGTTCGCACGAAGCCGTGTCCCTTCCGGCGTGGCAACGGCGAGACCTGCTTCACCAACGCCGGTGGCGGTAATGCGGTCTGCGGCTATACCGCGTTCGACCAGCGCTTTTCTGACATTCTCGGCGCGTTTTTTTGAAAGCCCGGTGTTGTATGCGTCTGTGCCGACTGTATCGGCGTGGCCGACAACGACGAACGTAACGGGTTTGTCGCGCCAGGTTTCAGCGATCGGATCGAGCTGTTTGCCGATGGCAAGACTGACCCGTGATTTGTCGTATCCGAACTCGATGCTGTGGCTCACCGGCTTGGCGGGGAGGACTGGCGGCGGAGCCGGCTTGGACGTGACGGGTTCGATCGCGGCAACCCGTGGGCCTTTAAGCTGATCCCCGAGCCTGAACGTGACGAATCCGCCTCCCAGACCCAGGCGCAGCCCGGTTTCATCAGAATCAACGTCCAGGAATACATCGTTGCCCCGGTTTTTCAGGCCAGCTTTGCCGTTGCCGTAGCCGAGGATTGCTGCGCCGCCGCTAGCACCGTATTCGCCGGTCAGATCTGCGGGTTGGCGGAGGTTGTATATCTTACCTTTGGCGGTTGCGATCGAATAGCCGATCCCGGCAAGGCTGTATCCGTCCGCCTTGAAGGCATATTCAGATCCGTCTTCAAGGATCAGTCGGCCCGTGCCGGCGTGAACGCCGACCAGAGCGCTGACATTTTCGTATGTGATCGAATAGGTTCCGCTCTGTGTCTGGCTAGTTGGCTTTTGTCCGGCGCAACCGGCGGCGGCCAGTACAGCCAGTAGCGAGAGTGATTTCAGAATGCGTCCAGAGTACGTCCAGAGTACGTCATGACGATTACCTCATTATGAGAAAACCGGCACTGCCGGGTCGGCACGGTTTGGGTGCCATCAATTCCTGCGGCGGATCGGATGGTCTCCGCAGGATGTGCAATTGGATAC